>JBFZCW010000138.1:0-3754 GCA_041307765.1 Chromatiaceae bacterium | reverse complement strand
CGGCTGCTCAAGGACCCGGACATCCTCAACCCCAGGGTGCGCTCCCGGGCCCGCAGCAACCGTTATGAGGGCATCGGCGTGGCCGAGGCCCCGCGCGGAACCCTGATGCACCACTACAAGATCGATGACGACGGGCTGATCACCTGGGTCAACCTGATCATCGCCACCGGGCACAACAATCTGGCTATGAACCAGGGGATCAAGCAGGTGGCCGACGCCTATGTGGACGGCAACAACCTCAAGGAAGGCATGCTCAACCGCGTCGAGGCGGTCATCCGCTGCTACGACCCCTGCCTGTCCTGCGCCTCCCACGCCTTCGGGCAGATGCCGCTCGCCGTCGAACTGCAGGACGCCTCGGGGCGAGTCGTCGATCGCCTGGTGCGCGGGTGAGGCCGCATCGCCGGGCCCGAGCCGTCGGAGCGGCGCCCGCGCCGCGACTGGGCCCCGCAGCCGGAACGGTGCCGGTGACAATCGCGCTGGGGGCGGCGCTCCCACGAACCCGGCGCTTGGTTGAGGCCGACGTGATCGGGCACCGAACCCTGGTCATCGGCTACGGTAGCCCCATCCGCGGTGACGATGCCATAGGTCCACTTGCGGCGGACCGCCTGGAAGCCGAGGGGGTCCCGGACGGGGTCCAGGTGGTCAGCCGCCACGTCCTCACCGCCGAACTGGTCCCGGATATCGCCGCGGCCGAGTTGGTGGTCTTCCTCGATGCCGCGGTGGACGGACCGCCCGGCGAGGTACGGCTGCAGCGCTTACGCCCAGATGCCCGAGCCGTCTCGACCATGGCGCACTTCCTGGACCCTCGGGAGCTGCTGGCCTGGGCCGAGGTCCTGTACGACCGCCGCCCCGCCGCCTGGCTGGTCTCTGCCGCCGGTGCCCGCTTCGAGTACGGTCTCTACGACCTCAGCCCCGCCCTGGCCGCGGCCATCGACCCGATGCTAGAGGAGGTACGCGGCCTCATTGCCGGCGTCTCCCGCGCGGCGGCCTGAGCGACTGGCTCCGGGTACGGGGCGATTTGGTAACACCGGTCAGCAGCCCGCCGCCTCAATCCGGAGACCAGCGCGGAAGCCTGGCCCAATCACGTGACGCCGACCTGAGCATGACCCATTCCGACCCCATCGGCGTATTCGATTCCGGCGTCGGGGGCCTGTCGGTCCTGCGGGAGATGCGTCGCGAGTTGCCCCACGAGGACCTGCTCTATGTGGCGGACTCTGGCTACGCCCCCTACGGCGACAAGTCCCAGGAGGTCATCGCGGGGCGCGCCCTGGCAGTGACCGAGTTTCTCCTGGCCGAGGGGGCCAAAGCTGTGGTGGTCGCCTGTAACACGGCCACCGCAGCCGCGGCCCAGACCCTGCGCACCCGTTTCGCGGTTCCCATCATCGCCATGGAGCCCGCGGTCAAGCCCGCGGTGGCCCGCACCCGCTCAGGGGTTGTGGGTGTCCTGGCCACCAGCCAGACGGTAGCCAGCCACAAGTTCGTGCAGCTCCTGGGGCGCTTCAATGCCGGAGCCGACGTCTTGGTCCAGCCGTGCCCGGGACTGGTCGAGCGCGTCGAGGCCGGCGATCTCGACGGCGAGGAAACCCGCACCCTGCTGGCCGACTACCTGAAGCCGCTGTTGGAGCAGGGTGCCGACACCCTGGTCCTCGGCTGCACCCACTATCCTCACCTGACCCCGTTGATCGAGGCACTGGCGGGTCCAGAGGTGGAGGTAATGTGTGCCGGGGCCGCCGTAGCCCGCCAGGTCCGCCGGCGCCTGGAAGAGGTCGGCCTCCTAAGCCAAGGACCCGGCGCCGGCAGGGAGCGGTTCTGGACCAGTGGGCACCCGGACCATGCGCGGGCCCTGATCACCCGCTTGTGGGGCGTGCCCGTCGAGGTCGCGGCCCTGCCGGGTGAGGAGCCACCAGTCCGCCGACGCCGTCGGCCTTGACGGAGATCCGCGACCCTCAGCCCACCTCTGGCTACCCTTTTCCGCCTGACGCCCCTCGCGACAGCTCGCATAGAGCCCCTGGGTATGTCGCAAGCGACCCTTGGCCTGAAGATCCAGGCCGAGGCGGGCGTCGAGTCGTACACACCCAAGGCATCGTCGAGGTGGTGCTCAAGGCATGGAGCCGATTTTTCGGCCGTTAGGACGACATGTCCGCGTATTTGAGAATCCGCCAGCCCGTCAACCAATACGCCCGGAGAACGCTCATGAAGAAGGCCCTGACCATCCTGCTGCTAGCGCTGTCTAACTTTCACGTGTTTGCCCCCCAGGCCCAGGCGGATCAGCAGGCCGATCACGGCCTGATGCAGCGCACGAGCCCTTACTCCGTGGCAGACACCCTGGATCGTCTGGACGCCGTGTTGCGGGCAAAAAACATCAAAGTCTTTGCCCGCATTGACCATTCCGGCGAGGCCCAGAGCGCCGGACTCAGCTTGCGGCCCACCCAGCTCCTAATCTTCGGCAATCCCAAGGCCGGCACGCCGCTGATGCAGGCCGCCCCTACCGTTGGCCTGGACCTCCCTATGAAGGTGTTGGCCTGGCAGGACGACCAAGGCCTGGTGCATGTCGCCTGGAACAGCCCGGACTACCTGACTGGGCGCCACGGGCTGGATGCCGCTTATGCCAAGAATCTGGCGGCAATCAGCGGGCTGATCGACGCAGCAGTGAAGTAGCGTGGGTAGCCGCACCTGAAACAGCCGCAGCTTGTAGCTCATGCAGAGTTGGCCGTCCCGGAGCTTGACCTGGGGCTCGGTGCGGGGAAAACCCGGGTCCGGATTGAGCAATTGGTAGCGGTCGACGCGCTTGCGCCAGACCTCCGGAACCGGTGTGGCGGGCACTTTCTCGCCGAGCAGGGTGTTCCTGCCGTCCTTTTTGGCCACGACCACGTCCCGCCCGTCGATGCGTTGGATCTGAAAGCGCATGTCCGCCAACGGCCGCAGGGACGGCGACAGGGAACGGGCGGCGTCCTGGCCGACGCCGAACCAGCCGTTGGGATAGGGGATGAGGTCGAGGTTTTGTCAGGATTGCGCGCCCGCGCCGACCAACATGCATGCGACCTTTCACACCATGGCACCTTCCGATGCGCGACCTGTCGATACACGATGTCGCCTGCACCCCCATCCAGGCCGCTGACCACCCCTGCGGCTGCACGGCTGGCCGCGGCTCGATCTACGGCGCCACCTTTCCAGCTTTGACGGAGCGCGCGGCATGAAAAGGACCGCCCTTTTGCTCCTCATGGCGGCCCTGGTGGCGGCCTTCTTCGCCCTGGACCTGCAGCGCTTTCTCACCCTGGAAGCCCTCAAATCGAGCCAGGCTGCCTTCCAGGCCTGGTACGACGCCCGCCCAGGCCTGGTGATCGGGGCGTTGTTCGCCGGCTATGTCGCCGTCACGGCCCTATCCCTGCCAGGGGCGGCGGTGATGACGCTCGCCGCCGGGGCCCTGTTCGGGCTTGGTGTCGGCACCCTGGTGGTGTCTTTCGCCTCGAGCATCGGCGCCACCCTGGCCTTCCTGGTCTCGCGTTTCCTGCTGCGCGAGGCGGTGCAGCGCCGCTTTGGGGACCGCCTTGCCGCCATCAATTCCGGCATAACCAAGGACGGCGCCTTTTATCTGTTCACCCTGCGCCTGGTGCCGATCTTCCCCTTCTTCATCATCAACCTGCTGATGGGTCTGACCCCGATCAAGACCCGCACCTTCTACTGGGTCAGCCAGGTCGGGATGCTCGCCGGCTCCCTTGTCTATGTGAACGCCGGGACCCAACTGGCAGGCCTC
>JBFZCW010000137.1:0-10300 GCA_041307765.1 Chromatiaceae bacterium | reverse complement strand
GGGCGACCAAACAGGGTTTCCAGGCCGGCCTTCAAGGCGAAGTAGGCATCGGCGTAACGGGCCGGCGGAAGGTCGTCGAACACCACCAGGAAGTCGAGATCGCTGCGCTCTGGGTCGAAGTCGTCCCGTACCGCGGACCCGAAGGCCGCCAGACGCCGTGCCCCGGTACTCTGGCACAGGGCGGCGACTGCGTTGCGGTGCTGGTCGATGGCGTCGATCATGGGGCACTCCTGGACCCTGGTTCTGTGTGCCCGGGTTCTGGGCCATTGTAGTCGACGGGGCTGGGGGCCGGCCGCTTGGGGGCCAGGTATCGCAATAACGAGGATGGACGCTTCGTTTCCCGCGACGGTAACCCGCGGACGTTGTGACGCTTGGGCTTTGCACGCCTGGGTGCCGAACCCGGGCGTCGTGACCCGAGGCAAGTAATAGAGGCAGGGAAAAAAAGGGCGCGCGAAGGCGCCCTTTCACTTTTCGGCGCTAGCCGAAAAGGATCAGTTGACCTTCGGGTCCAACTCGCCTTTGGCGTAGCGGGCGGTCATGGCCTCCAGGGACAGGGCCTTGATCTTGCTCGCGTTGCCGGCAGTGCCGAAGGCCTCGTAGCGGGCCTTGCAGATGCCCTTCATGGCCTTGGTGGCGGCGGTGAAGTACTTGCGCGGGTCGAACTCCTTGGGGTTGTCGGCCAGGAACTTGCGGATGGCGCCGGTGGAGGCCATGCGCAGATCCGTGTCGATGTTGACCTTGCGCACGCCGTGCTTGATGCCCTCGACGATTTCCTCGACCGGAACGCCGTAGGTCTCGCCCATGGCACCGCCGTACTGGTTGATGATGGCCAGCCAGTCCTGCGGGACCGACGAGGAGCCGTGCATCACCAGGTGGGTGTTGGGGATGCGGGCGTTGATCTCCTTGATGCGCTCGATGGCGAGGATGTCGCCGGTGGGCGGGCGGGTGAACTTGTAGGCGCCGTGGGAGGTGCCGATGGCGATGGCGAGCGCATCCACGCCGGTCTTCTTGACGAAGTCGGCGGCCTCTTCCGGATCGGTCAGGAGCTGACTGTGGTCCAGGGTGCCCTCCGCGCCGATGCCGTCCTCTTCACCGGCCATGCCGGTCTCCAGCGAGCCCAGGCAGCCCAGCTCGCCCTCGACGGAGACGCCGCAGGAGTGGGCCATCTCCACCACGCGGCGGGTGACATCGACGTTGTACTCGTAGGAGGTCGGGGTCTTGCCGTCCTCGCCCAGAGAGCCGTCCATCATGACGGAACTGAAGCCGAGCTGGATGGAGCGCTGGCAGATGGCTGCGGAGGTGCCGTGGTCCTGATGCATGCAGACCGGGATGTGCGGCCACTCCTCGATGGCGGCCAGGATCAGGTGGCGCAAGAAGGGGGCGCCGGCGTACTTGCGGGCACCGGCGGACGCCTGGCAGATCACCGGGGAGTCGGTCTCGTCGGCGGCCTCCATCATGGCACGCATCTGCTCGAGGTTGTTGACGTTGAAGGCGGGGACGCCATAACCGTGCTCGGCGGCGTGGTCCAACAGTTGACGCATGGATATCAGGGCCATGTTCGGTCTCCTCGTGTCGGGTTGCGGAAGGGAATGGTGGATCGACTTAGTTTAGGCCTCGGGGTTAGTCCTCGGTTAGGAGCGCATGCTCCCCGACCCGCATGATCTTCATGATGTTGGTCTGGCCTTCCACGCCGGAGCGGTCGCCCTTGGTGATGATCACCAGGTCGCCCGCCGTCACGGTGCCGTGACGCAACAGCTCCTCGATCACCTCCCTGTTGACCTCGTGGATGTCCGTGCTCGCCACGTCGAATCCTACCGGATATACGCCGCGAAAAAGCGTGACCTTTCTGCGGGTTGCCACCACCCGAGTGAGGGCGTAGATGGGAATGCCCGAGCTGATGCGCGACATCCACTTGACGGTGGAGCCGCTCTCGGTCAGCGCCGCGATGACCTTTACCCCCAGGTGATTGGCGGTGTACATGGCGGCCATGGCGATGCCCTCGTCCACTCGCCCGAAGACCGAGTCGATGCGATGGCCGGAGCGGGTGACGCTCTTCTCTGCCTCCAGGCAGATGCGATCCAGCGCCTCGACGACCAGCGCGGGGTAGCGGCCAACGGACGACTCGGCGGAGAGCATGACGGCATCGGTGCCGTCCAGGACCGCGTTGGCCACGTCGAAGACCTCGGCCCGGGTCGGAATCGGGTTCTCGATCATGGACTGCATCATCTGGGTGGCGGTGATGACGACGCTGTTGAGGTCCCGGGCGCGGCTGATAAGGCGCTTTTGCACGGCGGGCAGCTCAGCGTCGCCGATCTCTACCCCGAGGTCGCCCCGGGCGACCATGACGGCGTCGGCGGCGTGGATGATGGCGTCGATGTCGGCCAGAGCCTCGGCGCGCTCGATCTTGGCGATGATGCCGCCGTGCCCGCCCGCCTCGCGCAGGCATTCCCGGGCCAGGTCGACGTCATCGGAGCTGCGCACGAAGGAGACGGCGACATAGTCCGCAGCGATCTCGGCGGCGAAGGTAATGTCGGCCTTGTCCTTGTCGGTCAGGGCGGGGGCCGAGAGCCCGCCGCCCTTCTTGTTGATGCCCTTGTTATTGGACAGCTTGCTGCCGTTCATGACATGGCAGCGGATGGCCGGGCCGTCTACAGAGTCGACCAGCAGCTCCACGGCCCCATCGTCCAGCAGCAGGGTGTCGCCGGGGGCGACGTCCTGGATCAGTTGCGGGTAGGTGGTTCCCACCCGTTCCTGATCACCCCCTTCCAGAGGGCAGGAGGCATCGATGGTGAAGATGTCGCCTGGGGCCAGGGTGATGGGGCTATCGCGGAAGCGCCCGATCCGGATCTTGGGCCCCTGGAGGTCGATCAGGACCCCGACCTCACGATCCACCGCTAGGGCGCGGCGGCGGATCTGGTCGACCCGGGCCCGATGGCGGGCGTGAGTGTCGTGGGAAAGATTGAGGCGGACCACATCGACGCCGGCGGCGATCATAGCGTCTACGACCCCGTCGTCGTCCGTGGCGGGACCGAGCGTAGCAACTATCTTGGTGCGTCTGGGCATTGGTCAGCTTCCCGCGACCAGCCTCCAGCCTCCGGGCCGCCAGCGGGTCGCTGGCGGCCGGAAGCCGGCTGCCGGCAGTTTCCTCAGTCCCTGGCCCGGGCCTCGAGCATGGCCACGGCGGGCAGAACCTTGCCCTCGAGGTACTCCAGGAAGGCCCCGCCGGCGGTGGAGATGTAGGAGACCTTGTCGTAGATGTCGTACTTCTGGATGGCCGCGATGGTGTCGCCGCCGCCGGCCAGGGAGAAGCCGGGGGCGTTCGCGATGGCCATAGACACGGTCTTCGTCCCCGCACCGAACTGGTCGAACTCGAAGACACCCACGGGGCCGTTCCACACGATGGTCCCGGCCTTGGCAATGATGTCGGCCAGTTGCTGGGCAGACTTGGGACCGATGTCGAAGATCATGTCGTCATCGGCGACGTCCTTGGCGTCCTTGAGCACGGCGGGCTCGTTCTCGGCGAAGTTCTTGCCGCACACCACGTCCACCGCGATCGGGATGGTGGCGCCGCGCGCCGTCATCTTCTCCATCAGGGCCTTGGCGGTGGGGATCAGGTCGTGCTCGCACAGGGACTTGCCGACGTTATGGCCGGACGCGGCCAGGAAGGTGTTGGCGATGCCGCCCCCGACCACGAGCTGATCGACCTTTTCGGACAGGGCCTCTAGGACCGTCAGCTTGGTGGAGACCTTGGAGCCGCCGACGATGGCGACCATGGGCCGGGCCGGCTTGGCCAGGGCCTTCTGCAGGGCGTCGAGCTCCTCGGCCAGCAGCAGGCCGGCGCAGGCGGTGGGGGCGAACTTGCCTGCCCCGTGGGTCGATGCCTGGGCGCGGTGGGCGGTGCCGAAGGCGTCCATGACGAAGACGTCGCACAGGGCGGCATACTTCTTGGACAGGTCCTCGTTGTCCTTTTTCTCGCCCTTGTTGAAGCGGACGTTCTCGAGCAGGACCATCTCACCCTCGGCGATCTCCGGGGCCTGGTCCAGGTAGTCACGGATCAGGCGGACGGGCTTGCCCATCTTGGCGCTCAGATCATCGGCCACCGGCTTTAGGGAGTTCTCCTCGGAGAACACACCCTCCTCGGGCCGACCCAGGTGGGACATGACCATGACTTTGGCCCCGGCCTTGATGCAGTGCTCGAAGGTCGGCATGGAGGCGCTGATGCGAGCGTCGGAGGTGACCTTGCCGTTCTTGACCGGGACATTGAGGTCGGAGCGGATCAGGACCCGCTTGCCCTTGAGGTCGAGGTCTGTGAGCTTGATGAAGGACATGGGTGCAACCCTCTCTCGTGGTGGGTGAATCGAGCCATCGGGAAAGCCCTGGGGCTTTCCGGAGGACTCCGGGAGGATCGGAGACGGCTTAGGGGTGCACCACAGCCGCCGCCGGGACCTTTGTCTCTGTGGTGGGTTACGGCGCGCGTAGGGCTCTGAGCGAGCCCAAGCCGAGTTCCGGCGCGCCTAACCCACCCTACGGATTACTTCGCGACGTACTCCACCATGCGCAGCATGTTGCAGGTGTAGCCGTACTCGTTGTCGTACCAGGACACGACCTTGACGAAGGTCGAATCCAAGGCGATGCCGGCCTCGGCGTCAAAGATCGACGGGGTGCCGCGACCGCGGAAGTCGGTGGAGACCACCTTCTCGTCGGTGTAGGCCAGGACGCCGGCCAGGTCGCCGGACTCCGAGGCGGCCTTCATGGCGGCGCAGATCTCCTTGTAGGAGGCTTCCTTGTTCAGCTCGACGGTGAGGTCGACCACGGACACGTCGGAGGTGGGCACGCGGAAGGCCATGCCGGTGAGCTTGCCGTTGAGCTCAGGCAGGACCACGCCGACGGCCTTGGCCGCACCGGTGGAGGACGGGATGATGTTCTCCAGGATGCCGCGGCCGCCGCGCCAGTCCTTGCTGGAGGGGCCATCGACGGTCTTCTGGGTGGCGGTGGCGGCGTGCACCGTGGTCATGAGGCCGCGCTTGATGCCCCAGTTGTCGTGCAGGACCTTGGCCACCGGGGCCAGGCAGTTGGTGGTGCAGGAGGCTGCGGAGATGATGGCCTGACCGGCGTAGGTCTTGTGGTTGACGCCGTAGACGAACATCGGGGTCTTGTCCTTGGAGGGGGCCGACTGCACCACCTTCTTGGCACCGGCCTCGATGTGCTTCTGGCAGGTCTCTTCGGTGAGGAAGAAGCCGGTGCACTCGATGACCAGATCGGCGCCGACCTCGTTCCACTTCAGGGCGGCCGGGTCGCGTTCGGCGGTCAGGCGGATCTTGTTGCCGTTGACGATCATGGTGTTGCCGTCGACGGCGATGTCCCCGGGGAAGTTACCGTGGACCGAGTCGTACTTGAGCATGTAGGCCAGGTACGCGGGGTCGAGCAGGTCGTTGATGCCGACGACCTGGATGCCGGGGAAGTCCTTGGTAATCGCGCGGAAGGCCATGCGACCGATACGACCGAAACCGTTAATGCCGACTTTGAGCATGGATGACTCCTGATTGTGGTTAGAGAATCTGCCCCGAGGGGCGGGGGGAGGCGGGCGTCTCCCCCACGAGGGTCAGAGGACGCCCTTGACGGCGGCGACGACGTTATCGACGGTGAAGCCGAATTCCTTGAACAGGGCGCCGGCCGGGGCCGACTCGCCGAAGCGGTCGATGCCGACTACGGCGCCGTTGCTTCCGACGTACTTCCACCAGCCGTCGGTAACGGCGGCCTCGACGGCGACGCGGGCGGTCACGGCCTTGGGCAGGACCGACTCCTTGTAGGCGGCATCCTGCGCGTCGAAGGTGTCGGTGGACGGCATGGAGACGACGCGGACGGCCTTGCCGGCCGCACTCAGGCCCTCGGCCGCCTTCACTGCCAGTTCCACCTCGGAGCCGGTGGCGATGAGGATGGCGTCCGGGGTCCCGTCGCAGTCCTTGAGCACATAGCCGCCGCGGGCGATGGCGGCGACCTGAGCGTCGCTGCGAGCCATGTGGGCCAGGTTCTGGCGCGAGAAGATCAGGCAGGAAGGTCCGGTCTTGCGCTCCACGGCGAGCTTCCAGGACACGGCGGACTCCACGGCGTCGCAGGGGCGCCAGACGCTCATGTTCGGGATCATGCGCAGCGTCGGGATCTGCTCGACGGGCTGGTGGGTCGGGCCATCCTCGCCCAGGCCGATGGAGTCATGGGTGTAGACGAAGATCGACGGGATCCGCATCAGGGCCGCCATGCGCAGGGCATTGCGGGCGTATTCGGAGAACATCAGGAAGGTCGCGCCGTAGGGGACGAAGCCCCCATGCAGGGCGATGCCGTTCATGATGGCGGACATGCCGAACTCGCGCACGCCGTAGTAGATGTAATTGCCGGAGGCATCCTTCTTGCCCACGCCCTTGCAACCCTTCCAGATCGTCAGGTTCGAGCCGGCCAGGTCAGCCGAGCCGCCGAGGAATTCCGGCAGCAGGGGCCCGAAGCCGTTGAGCGCATTCTGGGAGGCCTTGCGGGAGGCGATGGTCTCGCCCTTCTCCACCACGGAGGCGACGTAGGCGGCAGACTTCTCGGCCCAGTCGGCGGGGAGCTCACCGGCCATGCGGCGCTTGAGCTCGGCGGCCTCGGCCGGGAAGGCCGCGGCGTAGGCGGCGAAGCGTGCCTCCCACTCGGCCTCGGCCTTTGCCCCGGTCTCCTTGGCGGACCAGCCCGCGTAGATGTCGGCCGGGATCTCGAAGGGGGCATGCTGCCAGCCCAGGGCCTCGCGGGTCAGGGCGACCTCGTCGTTGCCCAGGGCCGCGCCGTGGCATTCCTCCTTGCCCTGCTTGTTGGGGGAGCCGAAGCCGATGATCGTCTGGCAGCAGATCAGCGAGGGCTTGTCGCCGACGGCGCGGGCCTCCTCGATGGCGGCCTTGACCGCCTCGGCGTTGTGGCCGTCCACCTTGGGGATAACATGCCAGCCGTAGGCCTGGAAGCGCTTGGGGGTGTCGTCCAGGAACCAGGCCGGGGTGTTGCCGTGGCCGCGCACCTCACCGTCGATGGAGATATTGTTGTCGTCGTAGATCGCGATCAGCTTGCCCAGGCTAAGGGCCCCGGCGAGCGAGCAGGCCTCGTGGGAGATGCCCTCCATCAGGCAGCCGTCGCCCAGGAAGACATAGGTGTGGTGATCGACGATCTCATGCCCTGGCTTGTTGAATTGCCCGGCCAGGATCTTCTCCGACAGGGCCATGCCGACGGCGTTGCTGATGCCCTGGCCCAGCGGGCCGGTGGTGGTCTCCACGCCCGGAGCGTAGCCGTACTCTGGGTGGCCGGGGGTCTTGGAATGGAGCTGCCGGAACTGCTTCAAGTCCTCGATGCCGAGGTCGTAGCCGGTCAGGTGCAGCAGGGAGTAGATCAGCATCGAGCCGTGCCCGTTGGAGAGCACGAAGCGGTCGCGGTCAGCCCACTTGGGGTTGCCCGGGTTGTGCTTCATGAAGTCGTTCCACAGCACCTCGGCGATGTCCGCCATGCCCATCGGGGCGCCCGGATGGCCGGAGTTGGCTTTCTGCACGGCATCCATGCTGAGCGCGCGGATGGCATTAGCGAGTTCTCTGCGTGAGGACATGAGCCCCTCCTCTGTAAGCGGTTACCAAAGCTTTCCGCTGGCCGCGGCGAGATTGTCGGACATCCCGGGCGAGCCTAGGCGTGGTGGTGCGGGTGTGGGACGACCGGATCTCCGAACCTGTCGAAATGTACGGATTGCGTGCCGCGACCCCTCGGGTCCCAGGGCCGCTGTCGGTGCCCCGGGATGCCCAGCCATCCATGGGTCAGGGAAACCGGACGTGGATTTGGGTGATGAGGGCCGGGGCACACAAAAGGCCGCTTATTCTGGCCCAAACCCAGGTCCGCCACAAAACAACTGCGCTTATGTGCCCAAAAAATATTTTATCAGTTCTGAATATTCGATACTGCTTGTGCAGGGGGTGCCCCTGGCCCCTGTCCGGATCCCGCGGCTGGCACCGGACGCGCCTGCGGGGAGATGGCCATCAGGCATCCTTCCACTTTATCGAGCAGCCGATGCTGGGTATCTGCTCGCGTGGGCCGAGGCCGGTCGTTGCGACCGCCTTCATGGCCTCGAACAGGTCGCGGCGCGCGTCCGGCGGCGCCGTCTCCTTGCGGCTGGCGTCCAGGCGCCCACGGTACTGGAGGCCCAGCCCCGCGTCATAGCCGAAGAAGTCCGGAGTGCAGACGGCGCCATAGGCCTTCGCCACCGCCTGGGTCTCGTCGAGCAGGTAGGGGAAGGGAAAGCCGAATTCCGCCGCCACCCGTTGCATGTTGCCGAAGGAGTCCTCGGGGTATTCGGTGGGATCGTTGGACATGATGGCTACGCAGCCGATGCCGAGGTCGGCCAACTCCCTGGCGTCGCGCACGATCCGCTCCCGTACCGCCTTGACGTAGGGACAATGGTTGCAGATGAACATGACCAGCAGGCCGCGTTCCCCTTTGCAGGCGTCGCGCGTCCATACCTGGCCGTCCACGCCGGGGAGGGCGAAATCGGGGGCCGCCTGGCCGAAGTCACACACTGGGGTTTCGAGGGACACCATGATCGTGAGGGCCTCTGATTGGTTCGGGGTTGCCGGGAAGGAGCGCCATGTTACCGGAACGGGCCGTCAAGCCAAACCCGCTCCGACCCAGGGTCGGCGCCACGCCTTGTCGGCACCCCAGGGCCCCCGGGCGACGCACCGAATCCCGCGAGAGATGCCCCAGATTGCTTAGGGAAGTCAGCCGGACCCAATGCGGCCCGTGGGAGCGGGGCCCTCGCCGCGACGCCGGAGGCCACGAAGCTTTAACCTGTCCGCTGGGCCAGCATGCCGCCCTATCTGGGGCACCCGTTCCCTGTCTGGAAGACGCCCCGTCGCGGCGAGGTGCCGCTCCCAAAGCCGACTGAGCTCCGACGCTGATCACCCGGCCGTTTGCAGGGAACCGGATACTCGTAGCTCAGGTTCCAGCCGACGCCTGAGTCCGCTCCCCAACCAGGCGCGAGCGCAGAGCAATCAGGATCACCACCAAGGCCAGCTCCACCAGGAAGAAGAGGGTGGCGAAGAGCACCAGCTTGACCTGGCCCAGGGCCAGGACACCGATCACGGCGACCAGCCCGAGGTTGCGGGTGCTGAGCTCGATCAGCAGGGTGAAGCGATCGGCGGGCGGGAGCCGCGCCGCCAGACCCAGACCGTACCCCGCCGCCATGGTGAGCACGCAGAAGGGCAGGGCAACGGGCAGGGCCGCACCCAGGGCGGCCCCCAGGCCGTCGCGCTGATCGATGAGGATGAGCACCACCAGGCAGACCAGGGCGGCTAGGCTCAGGCCGGGCAGGGGCAGGCGCGCGGCGGCGACCAGGCCCGGCCGCCAGAGGCGCAGGGCCATGCCCAGACCCAGGGGCAACAGCATCATCAGGACCAACTGTCCCACCATGCGTCCCGCGGGGACGGCGATGGGGTAGGACTCCTGGAGGAAGAGGGCCAGGCCCGCGGTGGTCAGGGCCGGCATGGTCACCAGGGCGAGCAGGGTGGAGATGGCGGTGAGGGTGACCGACAGGGCCAGGTTGGCCCGGGCAAGGTAGCAGTAGAGGTTGGAGATGGCCCCGCCCGGGCTGGCAGCGAGCAGGACCATCCCGGCGATCACCCAGGGCTCGGGCCGCTGCACCCAGATCAGCAGGGCGGCGCAGGCGGGCAGCAGCAGGAGCTGACCCAGGGTCGCGACCGCCACCGTTAGCGGGTAGCGCAGGACCCGCCGGAAGTCCGTCGGGGTCAGCTCCAGCCCCACCACCAGCATCAGCAGCCAGACCAGAGCCGGGACGGCGAGGTCCGGGATGGGGTCCAGGCCGGTCAAGGGACGTTGCGCCCTGGAGCCAGGCCGGCCCCTGACCCGGGGCTTGGGCGAGGGCCGGGGCGCGCTATGCCGAGCTTGTGCATACGCGAGCGCAGGGTGTTGGGGTTGATGCCGAGGCGATCGGCGGCGTTGCCCTTGCCGTTGATGCGCCAGCCGCAGCGCTCGCACACGGTGAGGATGTGCTCACGTTCGACCTCCTCCAGGGTGCGCCAGGCGGCCTCGACAGGGGCCTCGCCCGGCTCAGGCACCCCGACGGCCTCGGGTACCGGTCTGGGGCCGTGGGGGAGCCCGTCTACCAATAGGGTCGTGCCCGGCGACAGGATCAGCGATCGCTCCATGATGTTCTCCAGCTCGCGGACGTTGCCAGGCCAGTCGTAGGCCCGCAAGTCGGCGAGGGCCCGGTCCGGGATGCGGGTCACCT
>JBFZCW010000136.1:0-3798 GCA_041307765.1 Chromatiaceae bacterium | reverse complement strand
AGCGCGGTGCGCAGCCGGTGAGGCGGGAAGTAGCCGTCGATGCGCAGCACGACCCGGCCATCCTCGTCCAGCATCAACAGGGTCGGGGTGAACTGGACCTTCAGCCCTGCGGCAAAGGCCTTCTCCGAGGTCTGCTCCCCAGCGAGGCCGGTTACCTCCCGGTCTCCCCAAAGATTCAGCGCAATCACATCGAAGGCGCTCCGGGTCAGGGCCGCGATCTCCTGGTCGGCAAAGCCCTCCCGCAGCAGCTTGGCGCAGTAAGGACAGCCATCCTGGTAGAAGTACAGGATGACGCGCCGGTTGGCGGCCGCTGCCTCCGCCAGATCCTCGCGGATGTCCAGGAAGGAGCCCTTGAACCAGGCCGGTTTCTCCTCGTACCCCGGATTGACCAGCCCTGCGGCCAGGCCCCCTTCCGGGGGAGCGCCCCAACACCCCAGGGACACGAGCATCGACAGCGACGCGATCAGCATGTTGCGCATCGGGACAACCTCAGGAATGAGCCAGGGACATGGATTGCAGGAAACGGCCGAAGCGGCGCTGTAAGCTCGCCGGGTATCGGCCCTGGGCACAGGCGCCGACGCCCCCGGGAGCTTAGCAACCGGCAAGCACTATCACCAAGTCCCCAGGCCCCCACGGCAGTTCGGTGCCCAGGGGGTCGGACGCGCACGCCGGTTGCACCGCCGACGATGGCTGATCGTCGCCCCTGGGGGCGCGACCTGTGCCCTACCCCTGGCCGGCAACGGCACCCGGATCAGGCCCAGGCAGGCCGCCTTGGGCGGTCCAGGGTCCAGGCCCGGGTCGCTCGCGACATCCTTGGCGACTGAGCATCCCCACAAGACCGGTTTCATGCTAGAACGGCACCCAAAGAAACCTTGGGAGCTAGCCCGTGACCGTTCTGTCCCTCTACTTCGAGAAGCCCGCGGACTGGGCCGACACCATTCACGTCCACTACTGGAGCGAGGCCCCCGGCGGTGCGGCCAGCGACTGGCCCGGGGTGCCCATGTCCCCCGCCCATCGCCTTGGCTGGTTCAGCTTTCGCCTGGCGGGCAGCGGGGCCGCCTACCTTCTGTTCCACGACAACCAGGGCCACCAAACCCCCGACCTCTACCGCACCCAGGACGGCTGGTACGGTACGGACGCGTGTTGGCACGACGCTGAGCCCATCGTTTCAGCGGGGCCAGAGGTGGCGCCTGAACAGGGGCGATCGCTGTCACCCGCCGCTGCGCAGACTGCAGCGCCGCCAGGGCTCGCCGCCTGCGCAGGACGCAACGACTTTCGCGAGGAGACCATCTACTTCCTCATCACCACCCGTTTCTACGACGGCGACTCGTCGAACAACTTCTTCTGCCGCGACCGTATCTGCTTCGATGGGGCCGGCAACGCCGTCGACCCCCATTGGCGCGGCGACTTCAAGGGGTTGATGGAGCGCCTGGACTACATCCAGGATCTCGGCTTCACCGCCATCTGGATTACCCCGCCCGTGGAGAACCGCTCCGGGCTCGACTACCACGGCTACCACCCCTACGACTGGACCCGCGTCGACCCGCGCCTGGAGTCCCCGGGAGCGACCTACCAGGACCTGATCGATGCCGCCCACGCCAAGGGGATCAAGATCATCCAGGACGTGGTGATCAATCATTCCTGCCAGTGGGGCATCCGCGATCAGGTCCATATCGACCACCTGCCCATCAAGTACTACGTCCCCCAGGGTTCCGAGCCGGGGCGGGTCGATCACGGCCCCTATCGGGGCAACCTGGGCAACTATGCCTGGCCCAACCGCGACGACATCGACAACCCGGTCGCCCCCGACTGGTGGCGGAGACGCCATGCCCGGGACCCGGAGGGCCTGGAACCGCTGGTCGACCCCAGGACCGGCGAGACGGTCCCAAAACCCGGCTACCGTCCGGGGCGCTTCTTCGGCATCGACCCCAGCACCCTGAACCCCAACTGGTACCATCAGGAGGGTTTCATCTGCGGCGGCGACTGGGAGAGCACCCACCCCCTGCAGCACAAACACCTGGCGGGGGATTGCATCGACCTTGCCACGGAGCGCCAGAACGTCAAGGACTACATCGTCGGGGCCATCAACCGGTACCTCGACATGGGCGTGGATGCCCTGCGCATCGACACCGTCAAGCACGTCGAGCGCGACAACCTCCTCGAATACATCAACGCCTGGAAGACCCACAAGCCCGGGCTCTTCGTTTTCGGGGAGAACCTGGTCAAGGGCTACGGCTGGGGGGACCTTGGCGGCGGCGACAACGGCCCGAGCCAGATCCGCCCCTGGTGGTATACGCGCCTAGGCCACGACCCCCGCGACCCCAATTCGGGCGGGGACTCCGGCTTCTCGGTGCTGGACTTCGGGCTCTTCTCCACCTTCCGGGACACGGTGAGCAAGGGGACCTATGGCGGGACCGGCCAGATCCTCTCCATGGACTGGATCTATGGGGACGTGACGAAGCTGGTCACCTTCCTGCAGAACCACGACGTGGGCCCGGACAACGACTTCAAGTACCGATTCAAGGGCGAGGACTGGATGGCGGCCGCCGCCTACAACCTGATCTGGACGGCCCGGGGCATCCCCTGCCTCTACTACGGCGAGGAGATCGCCTTCATGCGCGGCGCGCCCCAGGACGTGGAAGGGGAGCGCGACACCCTGGATCAGACGGGACGGGCCTATTTCGGCGACCATCTCACCGAGGGGCGCATCCACGAGACCCAGTCCCACCCCCTCTACCGGCACATCCGGCGGCTCAATCAGATCCGCCGCGCCATCCCGGCCCTGCAGAAAGCATCCATGACCCAGGTCTCGGAGTGGGGAAGCGGCATGAGCTTTGTCCGCGACCTCACCGACCAGGGGAGCTACGCCGTGATCGGTCTCGCCATCGGGCGCGCCCAAGACATCGTGGTCGAAGGCGTCAGGGATGGGACCTATTGCGACGCCGTCACCGGAGCCGAAGTCAGCGCGCAGCACGGGCGCCTCGCCTTCCGGGTTCGGGCCAACTCCGCCGGAGTCTATGTCCTTGAGGGTCCTGGCAAAGTGGGCGACGACGGGCCCTGGCTGCGCTAGCCAGACCAGGCGGAGCTGATGCTCAGACGGCCTTCAAGGCAGCACTTCGATGGCGCCCAGGGTTTCGCGATGGCGGGTCTCCAGGGCGTCGCGCAGACCGCTGGCCCTGGCCTCGGCGCAGCCACCCGCCGCCTTGAGCCGCTCCAGGAAGGCATTCTGGACGCGCTCCTGGGCCTTGCGATAGGAGCGCTCCGGGAAGTAGCGGTCCTGTACCCCGATCACGGTGATGCGGAAACGCCCTGTCAGGGCCTTGTTGAGGTTCTCGGTACGGCGGCCCGACTGGTCGCTGCGGCAGCGGGCGTTGTAGAGATCGAGCTCCGCCGCCGCCTCCACCGCCTCGACGAGAAGGCGGGTAGTCTCCTCGTCAAGGAGCCCCTGGGCGAGCGCAAGGTGACCTGCCAAGGCCCCGGCGAGAAGGGCGGCACGCGCCGCCCACCGCAGGGCGCTCAGCCGCATGGAGCCCTCGGTGCTCAACTGCGCCCGTAGACCGGGATGGCGGCCCCGGTCACGCAGCGGGAGGCGTCAGAGGCGAGGAACAGGATAACGTCGGCCAGGGCCGCCGGCGGGACCCAGCGGCTGAAATCCTGGTCCGGCATCGCGGCGCGGTTCTGCGGGGTATCCAGGGTCCCGGGCAGGACGCAGTTGACATTGATCCCAGCGTCCTTCAACTCCGCCGCCAGGCCCTCGGTGAGAGTGATCACGGCCGCCTTGGAGGCACAATAGGGGAC
>JBFZCW010000135.1:0-2590 GCA_041307765.1 Chromatiaceae bacterium | reverse complement strand
CACCTTTGAGCTGCAGGACTATTACCGGCACCCGGAAAAATACAGGGGAATCTTTGAGCAGTACCTGCCGCACCTCACCGTTCTGACCAACGCCATCTTCTGGACCGAGCGCTATCCGCGGCTGGTGACCAAGGACTATCTGCGCAAGCTCTTTGCCGCGGAGTCGCGGCCACGGTTGCGCGTCGTTGGCGACATCAGCTGCGACGTCGAGGGCGCCATCCAGGCCACCGTCAAGTCCACCGAGCCGGGCGATCCGGTGTATGTCTACGAGCCCGCGACGGGAAACGTGACCGACGGCTATCAAGGTGAAGGCGTGGTGATCATGGCCGTCGACATCCTGCCCAGCGAGCTGCCCCGCGAAGCCTCGACCGACTTTTCCCGCGTCCTCAAGCCCTTTATCCCGGCCATCGCCGCCTGCGACTTGACCGTGCCCTTTGCGGAGTGCGGCCTGCCCCCCGCGATCAAACGGGCGGTCATTGCTTACCAGGGTGAGCTGACGCCCGACTATCATTATATCGCAGAATACCTGACAGGAAAGGAGTAACACCATGCAAGTCGTTGTTTTGGGAGCCGGGCTTGTTGCCGGGCCTCACGTGCGCTATTTGCTGAACGTGCCCGACTTGCACGTTGTCGTAGCCAGCCGCACGGTGAGCAAGGCCCAGGCCTTGATCGATGGCCACCCCCGCGGGACGGCCCTGGCCCTCGACGTCGAGGACGAAGCCGCCCTCGAAGCGCTGATCCGCGAGGCCGACCTTGCCGTGAGCATGCTGCCCTACGTCTACCATCCCAAGGTTGCTGCTCTGTGCGTCAAGCACGGCAAGCACATGGTCACCACATCTTACGTCAAGGACGCGATGCGCGCCCTGGATGACCCCGCCCGGCAGGCAGGTGTCATCCTGTTGAACGAGATAGGCGTCGATCCCGGCATCGACCACATGTCGGCCATGAAGGTCATCCATGACGTCGAGGCAAAGGGCGGCAAGATCACCAGCTTTTTCTCCTGGTGCGGCGGCCTGCCGGCTCCCGAAGCCAGCGACAACCCGTTCGGCTACAAGTTCTCCTGGAGCCCCAAAGGCGTGCTCCTCGCCGGCCTGAACCCGGCCCGCTTTCAGAAGAACGGGCAGATCGTCGAGATACCCAACGGGGAGCTCTTTGACCACCACTGGCCGGTGCAGATCGAGGGCCTGGACGAGTTCGAGGGTTATCCCAACCGCGACAGCCTGCCTTACGCCGACCTGTATCAGATCAATCCCACGGACTGGATGTTCCGCGGCACCCTGCGCAACCCCGGCTGGTGCGACACGCTGACCAGGATCGCCGATCTGGGCCTGCTGGACGAGAGGCCTCTGGCAGCCCGGCCGGCGACCCTGCGCGAGCTCACCGCCGTCCTGTTGGGCGTCCCCGCGGATACAGACCTGACTGCTGAGCTCTGCCAGCGGTGGGACCTATCCCCGGATGCCAAGCCCATCACCGACCTGGCGTGGCTCGGCCTCCTGGACGACGACCCGGTACCGCCGGGCAAGCGAGCGCCCATCGACATCCTCACGGATGTCATGCTGGCGAGGATGGCCTACAAGCCGGAGGAGCGCGATTTGTTGATCATGCAGCACGAATTCGTGGCCGAGTACGCCGACCGCCGCGAGGCGATCACCGCCACCATGATCGACTACGGAATACCCAACGGTGACACATCCATGTCGCGGACGGTGGGGTTGCCGGCGGCCATCGGTGCGCGCCTCATCTTGCAGGGCGAGATCGCCGTCACGGGCGTGCACGCGCCTGTCATCCCCGAGATCTATGAGCCGGTCCTGGCGGAGCTGCGAGAGCTGGGCATCGGGTTGACCGAGAGAACAGAGGTTTTGGGATGAACGCGCAGGAGTACATCGCCCTCGAAGACCGGTACAACGCCCACAACTACAAGCCCCTGGACGTCGTCCTGACCCGGGGAAACGGCGTTTGGGTCGAGGACGTGGAAGGGCGGCGCTACATGGATTTTTTGGCCGCCTACTCGGCCGTGAACCAGGGCCACTGCCATCCCCGCCTGGTCAAGGTATTGGTCGAGCAGGCAGCGCGACTGACCCTCACCAGCCGCGCCTTTCGCAACGATCAGTTGCCGCTGCTCGCCCGAGAGATCTGCGAGATGACGGGCTACGAGATGATGCTGCCCATGAACTCGGGCGCCGAGGCGGTCGAGTCGGCCATCAAGGTTGCACGCAAGTGGGGGTACCAGGTCAAGGGCGTCAAGGACGAGCGGGCTCACATCCTCGCGTGCCACGGCAACTTTCACGGGCGGACTATCAGCATCGTCACCTTTTCGCCGGAAGAGCAGTATCGCGACGGCTTCGGGCCCTTTACCCCCGGCTTTGACCTCATCAGCTACGGCGATGCCTCGGCCCTGGAAGCGGCCATCACGCCCAACACCGTGGCCTTCCTGGTCGAGCCCATCCAGGGAGAGGGCGGGGTCGTGGTGCCGCCCGGAGGCTACCTGCGCCAGGTGCGCGAGGTGTGCAATCGCCACAACGTGCTGCTCATCACCGACGAAATCCAGAGCGGGTTGGGCCGCACCGGCAAGCTGCTGGCGGCCGAACAC
>JBFZCW010000134.1:0-20277 GCA_041307765.1 Chromatiaceae bacterium | reverse complement strand
GCCCAGACCCCCGATCCAAGCGGCACCCATGCCGGAGGTGACGCCTGGCCCAACCCTGCGCACGTCCATACCCATCCCGCCGGGCCCAGCGGACCGCACCAACCGCCGGGTCGGCGCCTGGGCCTATTACGCCGAGCGCTACGCCGAGGGACAGGGCTGTACGCTCGGTGATCTCGGGGCCGTGCTGGAAGGGACTCGGGATGGAGCCGAGTTACACCGCGTCCATTGCGCGGACGGACGGCAGATCCTCGTGCACTGCCTGGCCGATGTCTGCGCCGGGGCACACTGACGCCGACGCCATTCAGGTCGTCGGCCCCGTCGAGGCCAGGGTCATCCGGATCACAGGCCCCACCACGACCTGGATCTGCTCGGGGGTCAGGGGTCCGCCGATCCGGCAGTTGAAATAGGGCGCAATGCAACGAAGCCAGAGCACCGGTGAGGGCCGGTCCGGCGCAAGCTGCAAGACGGTCTCCCGAAAGACGGGGTCTGAACAGCTAAACCCGGCAATCAGGGCGGGGATGCGCGTGATAGGGTCCTTGAGCAGGGCTTGACGGACCCCAGTCACCTGCAGCCGGACGGGGGACACCCGCTGGGGCTGATCGGAGACCGTCTCGATCTCAAGCTCACAATAGGGCTCCAGGTTGCTCGCCCCGCCCACCTGCCGGCCGCCCTGGAAGACCGTGTGTGCGGAACCGGCAGGTATCTCGACCGCGTTCAGCTCCAGCTCCATACCGTAGTCCGGCCACCCTGGGGCGGCGCAGCCACTGAGTCCGAGCAGCGCCAACGCGGCGAGTCGGGATGACGGCGGAGGAGGCATGGCCTTTCACTCCCGTGGCGGCGGGTCGTCGCGATTGGCGGAGCGGCTGTCCCGCCCCGCGAGAAACAGCCCTGCCACGCCGATGGCGGCGAGCAGAACCAGAGAGATCGCGATCAGGGTTGCGGGCGAGGGCATGGCGGCACCTCACATGATGAGTGACTTGCCCGCTATTTGGTCATGCCCGCCCCATTTGGCAAGGCCACAGGGCAGCGCGCCAACTCGACCGATCAGTGTGTCTACCCGGCTATCCCAAATCTGCCCTCGCCTTCAGCCCTGGTCGGGCCTGTACGCGGGTACGGCGCGGCTGTAACATCTTGACCGTGCCCGGGGCTTGGTATCAGTCGCTTGCGGACCTGCCCACCGGTCGCCGTCGCCCTTGACCATCGCCTCGGAGGGCGCGAGCAACCCCACCCAAGGACCTTGCCAAACCAAGATGCCCGGCCCATACGTAACCCTGCCCGGTCACCGACACCCTCTGGGCGCCACGGTGGAGGACAAAGGCGTCAACTTCTCCGTCTACAGCCGCCACGCCACGGGTGCGGAGATCCTCCTCTACGAGGATGCGTGGGCCCTCGATCCCTTCCAGGTGATCACCCTGGACCCTGAGGTCAACCACACCTTCTTCGCCTGGCACGTGCTGGTGGTGGACCTCCCGCCCGGGACCCACTACTCGTGGCGCATGCAGGGACCCTATGAACCGAAGGCTCACGGCTGGCGTTTCGACCCCAAAGTCGAGCTCATCGACCCTTGGGCGCGGGCTGTCAACAACTGTAAATGGGATCGCTGGGAGCGCCAGCGCAACGGAGTGCGGCCCCACGACTCGCCGCGGGCGGTGGTCCTCGCAGACGACTATGACTGGAAGGGCGACGCGCCCCTGATCATGCCCACCGAGCGCATGGTCGTCTACGAGCTCCACGTGGGCGGCTTCACCCGGCACCCATCCTCCGGTGTCAAGCACCCCGGCACCTTCGCGGGTGTGATGGAGAAGATCCCCTATCTGAAAGACCTGGGCATCACCCATGTGGAGCTGATGCCCATCATGGCCTTCGATGAACAGGACGTACCTGACCGGGTCTGGCAGTCTGGTCTCACCAATTTCTGGGGATACAGCACCCACAGCTTCTTCTCGCCCCATCCGGGCTACTGCATCGCCCCCCGTGAGGGCCACCACCGCACCGAGTTCCGCGACATGGTCCGCGCCCTGCATCGCGCCGGGATTGGGGTCATCCTCGACGTGGTCTTCAACCACACAGCCGAGGGCGGCTTCGGCGGGCCGGTACTGAACTTCAAGGGGTTTGCCAACGAGACCTTCTACTGTCTGGACGCCCTGGACAAGTCCATCCACCTGGACTTCACCGGCTGCGGCAACACGGTCAATGCCAATCACCCCCTGGTGACCCGTTTCATCATCGACTGCCTGGAATACTGGGTGCGTGAGATGCACGTCGACGGTTTCCGCTTCGATCTGGCCAGCGCCATGGCCCGAGACGAGGCTGGCCTGCCCATGCAGAATCCGCCAGTCCTCTGGGCCATCGAGCTATCCGACGTCCTGGCCCGCACCAAGATCATCGCCGAGGCTTGGGACGCGGCGGGCCTCTACCAGGTCGGCTCCTTTCCCGGCTATCGGTGGATGGAGTGGAACGGGCGCTACCGCGACAGCGTGCGGCGCTTCGTGCGCGGGGACCCAGGGATGGTCTCAGAGATGGCCACCCGGCTGTCCGGCAGCAGCGATCTGTACCAGCGCAACCTGCGCCAGCCCATCAACAGCATCAACTTCGTGACCTGCCACGACGGCTTCACGCTCTATGACCTGGTGAGCTACAACCGCAAGCACAACCGCGCCAACCACGAGGGCAACCGAGACGGGACGAGCGACAACCTGAGCTGGAATTGCGGGGTCGAGGGTGAGGCGGACCTTCCGGAGATCCTCGACCTACGCCGCCGTCAGGCCAAGAACTTCATGGCTATCCTGTTGCTTAGCCAGGGCATTCCCATGATCCTGGCCGGGGACGAGGTCCTTCGCAGCCAGCGCGGCAACAACAATGTCTGGTGCCAAGACAATGAGCTCGGTTGGTTCGACTGGTCCCTCGTGGAACGTAACACCGATGTACTGCGTTTCGTTCGCGGGCTGATCGCGCTGCGCAAGCGTCATCCGAGCCTCCAGCGGCGCCACTTCCTGTCCGGGCGCGTCCGCGAGGGATCCGAGCTGCCGGACATTGCCTGGCACGGCGTGGACCTCGATGCCCCCGAATGGCTCGACAAGGAGTGCCGAACCCTGGCCTTCACCCTGGCCCCTCGCGAGAAAGGGGAGCGCCCGCTCCACGTCATGCTCAATATGGGAGCCGCAGCCGCCGCCTTCGCCCTGCCAACCTCTGCGAGGTACAACTGGCACCTGGCGGTGGACACCGCCGCAAAGTCCCCAGCGGACCTGTTCGACCCGGCAGACCAGCCGTCCTTCACCGACGCCCGTTGTCCGGTCGCCCCGCGCAGCTTGGTGGTACTGGAGGGGCGCTGAGGCCCCCACGGGGCAGGGTCAGCACCGGCGCCTTTGACCCGACCCCAGGCATTGTTTACTGTGTTTGCTGTTGCAGGCGCGACGCGCCGCTCAGGTCGAGGAGCGGGGCCGCTGCACCGGCGCCGCGCGTTGACCTCATCAGGTGGGCTCGATGACCGGGACCAACATCCACCATGCCCTGGGGCTGCACATGCACCAGCCGCCGGGCAACCTGCGTCTGCTGATCGAGACCAACCCCTGGGAGGCCGAGCAGATCATTCGCTGTTATGAGCGGACAGTGCGCTACGCCGACCTCTATCGAGACGTGGCGCGCCTGCATGTGGGTTTCTCCGGCATCCTGCTGGAGCAGCTCCTCGACCCCGAGATCGTCGACCGTTACCGTCGCATCGTCGATATCCCAGCCTTTCTCCATCGCTATGCACAAGCGGAGAACGTCGAGTTGGTCGGCATGGGCTACTACCACCCCATCTTTCCGCTTATCCCCAAGGCGGATTGGGAGGAGCAGCTGTTGCGCGGGCGTGCCATGATGGAGCAGGTGTTCGGGCGAGCCCCTCGTGGCTTCTGGCCCCCGGAGATGGCGTTCTCGATGGACCTGATCCCGACCCTGGTCAGGGTGGGCTACGACTATGTGGTCGTCGATGGGGTCCACGTCCGCCCGAAGGATGGAGTACACGACATCTATCGCCCCTACCTTGCCTGCCAGGATGGCGTCTGCATCGCCGTGGTCCCGCGGGACCGCGCCATCTCCAACGGCCAGGAGAGCGGCTTCGACCCGGCTTGGCTGGACACCGAGGCCGACCGGCACGTCCAAGGCTCCCCGCGACCGGCCGCGGCGCGCCTGATGACCACTTGGTCCGACGGCGAGAACGGCGGCTGGTTTCGTCAGACCCACGAGCCATCGGGCTTCTTCGGACACTTCTTCGCCCCGGCCATGGATCGGGTGCGCCGCGGCGAGTCGACAGTGATCCCGGTCAGCCTCTCCACCTACCTGGAGCGAAACCCCCCGACGATGGAGGCTCAGGTCCAGACCGGAGCCTGGAACGTCGGCTCCACCTCAGGCTACGACTTCGGCCAATGGATCGGCTCCGAGTCCCAGCGCCGCGCGGCTGAAGCCGTCAACCAGGCCAGCCGCCGCTACTGGGAGCTACATCGGCAGGAGAGCAGACTCGACCCGGATGCCCGCCTGGCCCTGGCAGACGCGCGTTCCCTGATCCTGGAGGCCGAGACGAGTTGCTTCCTGTTCTGGGGCGACGCCTGGCTACCCCAGCTCGATGCCTGCATCCAGTCCGCCGGCCTCGCCCTGGACCGCGTCGCCGAAGCGCTGGGCCAGTCCGGCAGCGCTTGATATGGGCAGGGCGATGGACGAGACAGCAAAGTCCGACCGCGACGGTACGAATGCTGCCGCTGCGCCGGATCTGGCAGCGGTCGCGGCACAGATCGCCGAGGAGTTTCCCCTGGTCCTCGAGCAAACCAGCCTGGTCCTGCTCGATGTAGACCCCGAGCACCTGCATGCCTTCTGGACCCTCGCCCCAGACGATGTGGCCCGCGCCGACGCGGCATTCCCAGCCGGCGGTGGGGCCGAGCCAGTGGTCCGGCTGCGGCGTCTGCATGCCGGCGGTGCAGCGGAGGTCTTGACCACCCTGCCGATGGCAGGCGGCCCGCAGGGTGACGCCCGTTTCGCCGTTGCCAACGACGATGCGACCTACCAAGCCGAGCTCGGCCTGCGCAATCGGCACGGCGGCTGGGTGCTCCTGGCGCGCTCCAACCAGACCCGGCTCCCGCGGCCGGTGGGCATCCCCATTCCACACTGGACCGGAGAGGACCGCCGGTCCGCGATACCGCCGCCCGCCAGCCTAGCCCCGGACAGCGTCCCGAGCGCCCCGAGCGCGATTCCGAATCCCACCGGCCCCGACGTCACGGATGTGGGCAGCGGCGCGCAGACCCCCCGAGTGCCGCTCCTGGCCAGCGCGCCGGAGCCGCTGCCGACACCTGGCACACGGCCCGCCCGCTGGGTATTGGCCATCGCGACGGCCGGCGGTTCCGCGGCGGCAAGCCCGACGACCGGGCCGACGACCCTGGCCGCACCCGAGGGCGCGAGCCTGGAGCTGGGTCCGGATCCCCACCCCAACCTGGCGCCGGCGGCGGAACCCCCGCTGGTCCGGCCCTGGCAGCCCGCGATCCCTGTCGATTGGCATTGGGCGAACCAGGCGGAGCCGTCACCGGAGGACACCGGCGCGGCGGCCTGGGGTGCCCCAAGCCTGTCGGACTCGGCAGGTGCCCGGCCCAGCCCGGCGCCCGTCGAGGCGGCGCCCGACACCGCAGCACAGCGGGACCCCCCAGGACCCATCTCGAGCTTTGCCCTGGGCCGCGGCCCCGAGGCCCCGGTGGTCGAGGCGGAGGTGCTGGTACACGTCAGCGCCTCCCCCGGCACCCTGGTGGACCTCTACGGGCGCCCGCTGCGGGTCGGCCCATCTGGCCGTTCCACCCTTCGCTTCCCGGTGAGCGACCTGGACACGCTGGAGAGGCTGCTGGGCTCGCCGGCCGACCCCGAGGGGCCGACTGGCCGCGGCTGAAGGCAGGCGGCGCGCGGTCGAGGGCACCGCACGGGCCAGCCAGCCGCTGACCAAGCCCGGGAACGAGCACGATGCGCGGTTACCTGGCTCTGGTCCTCCATGCCCACCTCCCCTACGTCCGCCACCCGGAGCACCCCAGGTTTCTCGAGGAGCACTGGCTCTACGAAGCCATCACGGACGCCTACCTGCCGCTGCTGGAGGTCCTGTCCGAGCTGAGCGAGCGCGGCCTTGGGCCCTACCTCACCCTCTCCCTCTCCCCAACCCTGGTCGCCATGCTGGGCGACCCATTGCTGCAGGCCCGCTATCTCGACTATCTGGAGCGCCGCATCCGTCTGTGCGAGTCCGAGGTGCTGCGCCGCCGGGGCGACCCCCGCCCGGCAGCCCTGGCCCTAGCCTACCGCGAGCGCCTCGCGGAACTGGCGGAATTCTATCGGGATCGGTTGGGCGGCGACCTGGTCGGCACCTTCGCCGTGCTGGACAGGACCGGGGTCATCGAGCTGATGACCACCGCGGCCACCCACGGCTACCTGCCCCTGCTACGCACCCAACCCGCAGCGGTCCGCGCCCAGCTCGGCGTAGCCCAGGACGCCTTCGAGGCGGCCTTTGGCTACCGCAGCTCGGGGCTCTGGCTGCCGGAGTGCGGCTACTACGAGGGCCTGGAGGCAGACATCGCCGCTGCCGGCTTCCGCTATACGGTGGTCGATTCCCATGGTCTGGCGGGGGCCATCCCGCCCCCGGCGCGGGGTACCCAAGCGCCCGTGGGGATCCCGGTGCCCGGTGGGGGCGCGATCGCCGCATTCGGGCGTGATCCCGCCTCGGCGGCGGAGGTCTGGTCGCCGGACCGCGGCTACCCTGGCCACCCGGATTATCGGGAGTACCACTGCGACCTGGGTTACACCCTGGATCGGGCCCTTCTGGAAGACTTCCTGCCGCCTGGCGTCCCCGCCGCCCCCACCGGGGTAAAATACCACCGCGTGACCGGCGGGTCCGGCCCCAAGGATCTCTACGATCCCACCGCGGGGGCGCTGCGGGCCAGGCACGACGCGGCCCGCTTCGTCGCCCGGCGCCATGCGGCCCTGGAGGGTATCGCCCCGGGCCAGGCTCCGCCCGTCCTGGTCTGTCCCTATGACGCCGAGCTCTTTGGCCACTGGTGGTACGAGGGGCCGGGATTTCTCGCCGCCGTGCTACGTGAGGTCGAAGCGGCCGGGGATCTGGAGGCGATCTCCCTGGGCGGCTACCTGGCCCGCCACGGCACTGGCGAGGGCACCGGCGAGATCGCCAGGCCAGCTCCGTCGAGCTGGGGTGAGCATGGGTATAATGCCGCCTGGGTGACGCGGGAGACAGGCTGGATCTACCCCCTGCTGCATCGGGCCGCGGGGGAGCTCGCGGACCTGGTCGGCCTCCACCTGGGCGAGAGGAGCGACATGGAAGCACAGCATCGGCAGGCGCGCATCCTGCGTCAGGCGGGGCGTTCCTTGCTCCTGGCCCAGGCATCGGACTGGCCCTTCTGTATCGCCCGCGGGACCGCCAGCGACTACGCCCAGTCCCGGCTGCAAAGCAGTCTGGCGCGCTTTCGCCTGCTTGCCGCGGCCGCGCGAGGTGGGTCCCTGGAGCCGGCGCGGCTGGCGGCCCTCGAGAAAATGGACAACCTGTTCCCCGATCTGGACCTGACACGGTTCTTGTGATCCTGGGAACGGGAGTTGGCAGTCACCCATGAGCGCAATCGCAACCTGAAAGGACATCGCCATGTATATCGCAATG
Source organism: Chromatiaceae bacterium (assembly GCA_041307765.1). Lineage (GTDB taxonomy): Bacteria > Pseudomonadota > Gammaproteobacteria > Chromatiales > Chromatiaceae > DYRB01. Next base: position 12,611 of record JBFZCW010000134.1, on the reverse strand, counting down.
GTGAGCGCCGAGTGCGCCCCGGTCGCCAAGGCTGGCGGACTGGGGGACTTCATCCACGGCCTTGCCCGTGAGCTGGCCCTGCGCGGTCACCAGGTCGAGGTCTTGCTCCCCAAGTACGACTCCCTGCGCTATGACCTCATCGAGGACTTGACCCCGGTCCACAAGGACCTCCGGGTGCCTTATTTCGACGAGATCGTCCCCTGTCAGGTGGACCACGGCCTTGTGGACGGCGTGGATTGCCTGTTCATCGACCCCCGCTCAAGCCACGCCTTCTTCGAGCGCGGCCGTATCTACGGCGAGGGCGACGACGATGCCCGCTTCGCCCTGTTCTGCCGGGCCGTGCTGGAGTTTCTATCCCAGTCCGGGAGGCGGCCGGACATCCTGCACTGCCACGACTGGCAGACCGGGCTAATCCCGGTCCTGCTCTGGGAGGTCTTCGACGGCTTGGCGCAAGGACCCGGGGCGGACGTCACGCGCACCGTCTATACCCTGCACAACCTGGGCCATCAGGGCTGGGTAGGAGAGGCGGTTCTGCGCCAGGTCGGGCTCTCTGCGCAGCGGCTCATCACACCGGACCGGCTCCAGGACTCGGGTAACCCGCGCGGCGTCAATCTCATGAAGGGAGGGATCGTCTACTCCAACTTCGTCACGACTGTCTCGCCCCGCTATGCATGGGAGGTGCAAAACACCGACCAGGGGATGGGGCTGCAAGGGCTCCTGCGCCAGTATGACGGCAAGTTTGCCGGGGTCCTCAACGGCATCGACGACGCGGTCTGGAACCCGCTCTCCGACTGCTATCTTGCCCACCCCTATGGCCCGGAGACCCTGCCCGACAAGGCACTCAACAAGACGGTACTGCGCCGCCGTCTCGGGTTACAGGACTCCGCCAAGCCCATCCTGTGCGTGGTCAGCCGGCTCGACCGCCAGAAGGGGGTGGACCTGATCCGCCACGGCATCGATCACGCGCTGCACCACGAGTGTCAGGTGGTGGTGCTCGGCAGCGCCCCGGAGCCATCGGTGGCTGAGGCATTCCGGCGGATTCAGGAGCGCCTGAGTCCCAGCCCGGACGCCCATCTGGAACTCGCCTACGACGAGGAGCTGTCCCACCAGATCTACGGGGGGGCGGACATGATCCTGATCCCCAGCGTCTATGAACCCTGCGGGCTGACCCAGCTCATCGCCATGAAATACGGCCTGGTGCCCATCGTGCGCCGGGTAGGGGGGCTGGCCGACACCGTGTTCGACGCCAACTAAAGCGACCGCCCGTTCAAGGAGCGCAACGGCTATACCTTCGACGACCTGACCGTGACGGCCCAGGACCACGCCATGGACCGCGCCGTCGGGCTCTGGTACCAGTATCCAGACTACTTTCGGCAACTGCGCCTCAACGGCATGGTCGCTGACCACTCCTGGGGGGTGCCGGCCGGGCGCTACCTCGATATCTACCATCACCTGCTGCCCTGACCTGAGTCTGAGGCCCGGCAGGAGCCGGCTGCGAGGCGCCACCTTGGGGACCGAGACCCTCAGCATCAAGCCCCTGCCCTATCGCCGGGACAGCCTTGCCCTGTTCGCCCCCATCGCCCACCAGCCCTGGAGCATGCTGCTAGACAGCGGGGTCGGGACCGAAGGCGAGACTGGCGGTCCGGGCCGCGGCACCGGGCGCTACGACGTGCTGGTTGCGGCGCCTCGACAAACCCTGGTCACGCAGGGATCCGTGACCGAGGTGCGCGGGCGGGGGACGGTCCGACTATCCCGTGAGGACCCTTTCGCCCTCGTGCGCAACTGCCTGGGCCCTCGGCTACCCCAGCCCGCGGACTGGCCCCAGGGGCTCCCCTTTCCCGGCGGGGCACTGGGGTACTTCGGCTACGACCTGGCACGACGGTTGGAGCGGTTGCCCAGCCCGGGCCCCGACCCCCTCGGCCTCCCGCAGATGGCCATCGGCATCTATGACCAGGCCCTGGTGGTGGACCATAGCGAAGGCCGCACCTGGCTGGTCGGCCGTCGCGGCAGCGCCCCAGAGGCACGCAGCCTGCTGCGCCGGCTGGCTCAGGGGGACATCCCCTACAGGCCACGCCCCTTCACCCTCGCGGGGCCCCTGAGGTCCAACATGGATGCGGCGGCCTACGCGCGGCACTTCGGCAGGGTCCAAGCCTGGATCCAGGCCGGGGACTGTTATCAGGTCAATCTGGCGCGGCGCTTTTCGGTGGCGGCGACAGGCGATCCCTGGGCGGCCTATCTGGAACTGCGCCGCCTAAGCCCGGCCCCCTTCGCCGCGTTCCTCAACACCCCCGACGGGCGGATCCTGTCGTCCTCGCCGGAGCGTTTCCTGCGGCTGGTCGGCGACGCGGTGGAGACACGGCCCATCAAGGGGACACGACGGCGGGGAACCGACCTCGCCGAGGACCGTCGGCTGGCAGCCGAGCTCGTCGGAAGCCTCAAAGACCGCGCCGAGAATCTCATGATCGTGGACCTACTGCGCAATGACCTGGGGCGCACCTGTGCCCCCGGGACCATCCGGGTCCCGCGCCTGTTCGAGGTTGAGACCTACCCCGGGGTCCACCACCTGGTCAGCACCATCACCGGGCGCCTTGCCCCGGGGGCCGACGCCCTGGATCTGCTGCAGGGCTGCTTCCCCGGCGGGTCGGTCACCGGGGCCCCCAAGATCCGGGCCATGCAGATCATCGACGCCCTGGAGGGCGAACGGCGCGGTGTCTACTGCGGATCCATTGCGTACCTGGGGTTTGACGGCGGCCTCGACAGCAGCATCCTGATCCGCACCCTGGTCCAGGCCCGCGGGGAGCTGCGCTTCTGGGCGGGTGGAGGAATCGTCGCCGACTCGATCTGTGGGGCGGAGTGGCAGGAGATCGCCATCAAGGCCAGGGCCATGTGCGAGGTCGTGGCGCGCCTGGGGGGCAACCCAGGCGACCAGGGGTAACCGGATCGGCGCTGCCGCAACCGGCGGCCTCTGCACTCGGCCGTCAACCTGGCGCGGCCCGTGCCGGGGCAGGCGGGGCTGCGGCTACCGACCGCTCCTGGTATAAACCACGTGGACCTTCGCTCGCCCCGATCACCGCCCGACCAAGAGGAGAACCCGATGAGCCTGGCCAGAAATGTCTTCGGGGAGCCCCTTGCTCCCTGTTCTACGGACCCGTTGACCGGGTTCACCCGCACCGGCTCGTGCGAGACCGGGCGCCAGGACCTGGGCTCCCATACCGTGTGTGTCCAGGTGACGGCGGACTTTCTGGAGTTCAGTCAGGCGCAGGGCAATGACCTGAGCACACCAGCACCGGAGTTCGACTTCCCAGGACTGCTTCCCGGCGACCGCTGGTGCCTGTGCGCCGCCCGTTGGCGCGAGGCACTGGAGGCCGGTCGCGCCCCGCGCGTGGTCCTGCGCGCAACCCACGAGCACGCCCTGGAGGTGATCGCACTGGCGGATCTCAAGCCCTTTGCGGTGGACCTTTCCTGAGTTAAAGCGGATTGCGAGCCAAGAGAGGATCAGACCTGATATACAAAAAGAAAGGCCCCATCCAGATGAGCAAATGTGCTGGCCTTGGAGGGCCCACGTCGGTTAGAATGTTGCCCATTGGGCGTCAGTTTGATCGTCAATCATCGCGGAGGCTGGTTTCGCAATGGGTCTGGGTCTTGGCCGTCTTCCCCGGTTCGGTCTAGGCCTGGTCGTCGCACTGCTCCTGGGGATGGCGGGCGGCTGCTCGTCCACGGCGCAGAAGGACGTCACCCAGGCGCAGCGCACTACCCGGTCGGGCAGCCCGTACGCGGACAAGATCCTGGTCAAGAAGTCCGAGCGCAAACTCTACCTCCTGAAAGACGGCCAGCCCATCCGCACCTATCGCGTCTCACTTGGCATCAACCCCAAGGGCCACAAGGAGCGCCAGGGAGACAATCGCACCCCAGAGGGGCTGTACTACCTCAATGGACGCAACCCGGGCAGCCGGTTTTACAAGGCCCTGCACATCTCCTATCCGAACGACAAGGACAGGATGGTCGCCGCGATGCGAGGGGAGCCCCCCGGCGGGCAGATCATGATCCACGGTCAACCCGCATCCAGCCGCATTCAGGACCTGCAGGATGTCCTCAAGGGAACGGACTGGACGGCTGGCTGCATCGCCGTCAACAACGCCGAGATCGAAGAGATCTGGGGTTACACCACCAACGGGACCCCCATCGAGATCCTGCCCTGACCGCGACCGCCGAGCTTCGGATTCCGCCTTGGGCGATGGCATGAAAGTCGCCCTTAGCGTGATCACTGTACCCCACCCCTGAGGCGCTCCCGCTCGCACAGACCCTGCTCCACGGCGATCACCGCCGCCTCGACCCTAGAGTGGACCGCCAGCTTGCGCAGGATGCCCTTGACATGGAGCTTGACGGTCCCGTCGGCGATGCCGAGCACGCGGCTGATGGCCTTGTTGCTCCGCCCTGCCGCGAGGTGGCAGAGGATCTCCATCTCCCGCGGCGTCAGGTCGGAGAAGGCCGGCGCCGCCTGAGCGGCCGGCGTATCGCCCTGCACTGCCTTGGCTAGGATGCCGGTGAGCTCTCTCGCCACCGCAGTACCGCCGGCGACGATCAGTTGCAGCGCCTCGATCAGCTCGTCAGGCTCCATGTCCTTGAGCAGATAGCCGCGCGCCCCGCCCTGAATCGCCTTGATCACATCCGATTCGTCCGCGCTGGTGGTGAGAACGGCCACGCGCAAGCCGTGCACCGCTCGGCGCAGGTCGTGCAGGACCTCGATCCCACCCTTCCCCGGCATCCGCAGGTCCAGCAGGACCACATCGGGGGACTGCTCCCGCGCCAGGCGCAGGCCCAGATCGCTGTCCCCCACGGCGTCAGTGACGCTGATACCGCGCCGCTCCAAGAGCTCGCGCAGCCCAGCGCGGAACAGGGCGTGGTCGTCAATCAACAAGACGCGCAGCCCAGCGGGGGCTCCCTCGGGCCCAGGCCTATCGTCCGCATCCTGTTCGGTCATGCTGCCACCCTGGCGGCGGAAGCCGCCTTGCGCCGCTCCGGCGTAAACACCAGCTCGACGCGCGTGCCATCCCCAGGCTCGCTCTCAAGCCGCAGCTCGGCCCCGATGCGCCGGGCGCGTTCCTCCATGATCGACAACCCGATGTGCTCTCCGGGTCTTGCCGACCTTCGCGGGGTGCTGAAACCCGCACCATCGTCCTCCACCAAAAGGAGATAGGCGTCTCCGCCGTGGCGCGTCAGCAGCACCCGTACCGTATGGGCCTTGGCGTGCTTGCGAATGTTGGCCAGGGCCTCTCGAACGACGCGCAGGATCTGCAGCTCCGCCGCGGCGGACAAATCGAAGGGGCGGCAGTCGTTCTGGAACAAGACATGCAGCCCGGTCTCTTGGGCGAAGCGCTCCGTCAGGCTGCCGAGGGCTTGGACCAGGCCTCCTAGGTCCGAGGGGGCGCGGAACGTCGCCAGCATCTCGCGCAGTTCCTTGTGCGCTTCGTCCAGCCCGCTGCGCAGGCGATCGAGGTCTTTGCGCGCCGCCTGCGGCAACGCCGTCCCCGACAGGGCCTCGGTGAGCATGCGCACCTGAAAGCGCAGACTGGCCAGCGTCTGCGCAAGGGAGTCGTGCAGTTCGTGGGCGAGGGCGTTGCGCTCGTCGAGAATCGAGAGCCGGTGGGCCTCCTCGTCGGAACGGTACTTGGCCACCGCAACCCCCAAGTGATGGCCCACTGTGGCGAGTAGCTCAACGATGTCCTCCCGACCGGCAAGGCCCGGGCGATTGACGAACAGCGTGTAAACCCCGAGCAGCTCCTCGTGATAGCGCAGGGGAACGCCGATGGGTTCGACCTCGTCGCCGCCGAACATCCGTCGCCCGTACACCTTGGAGCAGTAGCGGGCATCGTTGGCACACAGGATGTCCCCGGAGGAAAGCACGGCTCCGCACAGACAAAGGTCCACCGGAATCATCTCCCCCGCCCGCACCAGCCCGTCGTCGAGCCCGATGGCCCCAACCAGACGACGAGCGCCATCCGGCGTCAGGAGTCGCACCGTCGCGGCACGCGCATTGACCATCTCCTTGAGGACACGCAGGAAGCGCAGCAACAGGCCCTCCAGGTCGTCCGCCTGATTGATTCCAGCCGCCACGTCGTAAAGGATATTCAGTGAGGCAGTCTTCTGGGCGAGGCGCTGGGTCTGGCGGGCGACCCGGTTGTCCATCTCCTCATAGAGCTCCGTCAGCTCCTCGCTGAGACTCGCGACGCCATGGGCGACAGGACCCATCAGCTCCAGATCCTGCAGCGACTTGCTAGCCCCCGGCTCGCCCTGACAGACTCGGGTCACAGCCTCCTCCAGTGCCGCCAGGGGCCAAAGCAACTGCCGACAGAGGCGCACCGCGAAAACCGTCAACGCCGCCACCGCCACCGCAAGGCTGACCAACGCCAGCGGCAGCGGCCAACCCAGCCCGGCTGCAACCCACTGGACCAGAGAGAACACGACGCCAAGCCCAAGCCCCGCCGCCAGGAGCCCCAAGGGCCAGACCATGTGCCCTGCGAGCAGCGCCTGGGGGAGGACAGCCCTCCCACTGGGTGGAGGACCTGACCCATCCGGCCGCGGCCCGCCGGCACCCCTCTGGCCCGAGCTGGCGCTCACGCCGTGGCCTCCAGCGCCTGCTCGCGCTCGCGCCTCTGCAGCTCCCACATCCTGGCATAGCGCCCCTGCGCCGCCAGCAACGCGCGATGGGTCCCCTGCTCGGCGATACGCCCGGCCTCCATCACCAGGATACCGTCGGCGTCCACCACGGTGGACAGACGGTGGGCGATCACCAGGGTGGTACGGTCCTCTGACACCTCGGCCAGGGTCCTCTGGATGGCCTGCTCGGTGTGGCTGTCCAGCGACGACGTCGCCTCGTCGAAGATCAGGATGCGCGGCCCCTTGAGCATGGCTCGGGCGATGGCCACGCGCTGCTTCTCCCCGCCGGACAGCTTGAGTCCGCGCTCCCCCACCCGGGTCTCCCAGCCGTCCGGCAGGGACTCGATGAAGGCGCGGATGTGCGCCATGTCTGCGGCCCGCTCGACCTCGGCACGGGTAGCGCCTGGGCGCCCGTAGGCCAGGTTGTACCAGATGGTGTCGTTGAAGAGGACGGTGTCTTGGGGGACGATGCCGATGGCCCGGCGCAGGCTGTCCTGGGTCACGGCCCGCAGGTCTTGGCCGTCGACCAGGATGCGCCCACCCGTCACGTCGTAGAAGCGGAACAGGAGCCGCGCCAGGGTCGACTTGCCGGCCCCGCTGTGGCCCACCACCGCGAGCTTCTGCCCGGGGGCCAGCACAAAGTCCAGGTCGTGCAGGATGGACCGCTCCGGTTGGTAGTGAAAGTCCACATGCTCGAAGCGGACCTCACCGGAGCTCAAGACCAGGCTCGGGGCACCAGCTGGGTCGCGGATCTCCGGCTCGCGCTCCAGGAGCTTGAAGGCCAGGTCCATGTCCGCCAGGGCATACTTGATCTGCCGATAGACCATGCCGAGGAACCCCAGCGGGATGAAGATCTGCAGCAGGAAGGCGTTGACCAGGACCAGATCGCCGATGGACATAGTTCCTGCGGCCACCCCCCGGGCGGCGAAGACCATCACCAGGGTCACCCCGAGGGCGATGATGGCCCCCTGGCCGAAATTCAGCACCGACATGGAGGTCTGGCTCTTCACCGCCATCTCCTCCCACTCGGCCAGGGTCCCGTCGTAGCGCCTGAGCTCCAGTTGCTCGTTGCCGAAGTACTTGACCGTCTCATAGTTGATCAGGCTGTCGAAGGCCTGGCTGTTGGACTCTGAGTCGAGCCGGTTCATGGCGTGGCGGTAGTCCATGCGCCACTCAGTGATGGCGAATGTGAAGGCAAAATAGACCGCCACAGTGCAGAAGGTCACCAGGGCAAAGACGGCGGCATACTGGGTCACCAGGATGACCGCCACCAGGGAGAACTCCACCAGGACCGGGAGCACGCTGAAGACCAGGTAGTTGAGGATGGTGCTCACCGAGCGGGTCCCACGCTCGATGTCGCGGCTCACCGCTCCGCTCTGGCGCTCCAGGTGGTAGCGCAGGGACAATCGGTGCAGGTGCTCCAGGACCTTGGTCGCAAGGCGGCGCATCGCGCGGTAGCGCACGCGGGCGAAGACCACGTCGCGAAGCTCGTTGAACAAGGCCGCGGAGAGTTTCAAAACGCCATAACCCAGCAGCAGGGCCAGGGGCACCACCAGGCCCGGCCCTTGCAGCTCGGTTGGGGCCCCTGCCCCGCCGGTCAGTAGGCCTGCGGCGCCCTGCGGGTGCTCCAGGGCATCGACGATCCCCTTCAGTATCAGCGGGATCCCGACGTTGGCCAGCTTTGCCAGTACCAGGCACGCGATGGCGAGCAAGGCCCGTCCGCGGAACTCCCACAGATAGGGGAGCATGCCGCGCAGGTTATGCCAGTCGCGGCGGTCGTTGTGGACGCGGTCGGTGGCGGCAATGCGGTTCATGAGGGCAGGCCCGGTGTTGCCCGATGCGACGGCCCGGGGCCGAGGGTGATGCTGGGTCCTAAGCCATGCTGGCGGCTGCGGTTATGGCTGGGCAATTGTATTGGCTTGAGTAGAATCCCACTTCCGTCTCATTGTACCCGACGACGGCAGCACGGGACCGGCCCGGCCGGCGCCGCCCTGGGGCAACCTTTAAACCGAGAACGCCGTATGTCCGATCAAAGCCTTGAGCACGCCACCGGCTGCAGCATGCACGAGCCTTACGCCCTCCAGGTGCTGGGCGACAGCATGGAGCCGGAGTTCCCGGACCGCTGCATCATCCTCATCGAGCCCACGGAGTTCTGCCGCAGCGGTATGTACGTCTTCGCCGAGGTCGAGGGGGTGCGCTGGTTCCGCGAGTACCACCGCGACCCGGACGGCCGCGAGTGGCTGATCGCCCAGAACGACCTCTACCCGGAGATCGACCTCACGGGGCTGCAATGGAAGGTGCTCGGCGTCATCATCCAGCGCAACGTGCGGCGAAAGGTCAAACACTACAAGTACGGGGCCGGCGAGACCCAGTCCTCCCAGGTCCCGCTGACCGACCTCACCGGGAAGGCCTGAGGTGTCACACCTCGGGAGCGGGCACCGCCCCCGGCCCGCCCGCGTCGCCCTGGCCGCCTGGGCCTTCGCGGCGACCCTGACCCTGACCCTGGCCGGATGCCCGAGCCCGGAGCAAGGCAAGAGCGAGGCCCGCTCCCCCTCGTCCCACCTGGTCACCACTGTAGCTGCCGAGCGAACCCAGGTCGCCGGCCACCATGAGCGCCCCGGGTCCTTGCGCCTGCGCCGCCTGGTACGTATCCACAGCCAGGAGGAGGGCCGGGTGACCCAGCTCGACGTGTTCGAGGGGGACCGGGTGGAGGCCGGACAGGATCTGGTCACACTGGACCGGACTCTGCTCCAGGCCGAGTTGGACAAGACCCGCGCCACCCGGGAGCAGAAGCGCCTGGACCTGGCGCGCTTGGAGCGCCTGCTGAAGCGCAACGCCGTCTCCGAGGACGAGATCGCCCAGGCCCGCACCGCGCTCACCGTCGCCGCCGCCGAGGAGCGACTGCTGGAGACCCGCCTTGCCTACACCCGCATCCAGGCCCCCTTCGCCGGGATCATCACCCAACGGCTGGTAGAGCCCGGCGATTTCGTCGCCAAGGACCGACATCTGCTCACCCTTGCGGACCCGGACTCTTTGGTCGCGGAGATCTTCGTCTCCGAGCTGATCCTCCCCCTCGTCCAGGTTGGCGACACAGCCCAGGTGCGCATCGACGCGCTGGGGGATGCACGCTTTCGAGCCCGCGTCCTGCGCATCCACCCGACACTCGCGGAAACCAGTCGCCAGGCCATCGTGGAGCTGACTCTGGATCCCATCCCCGCCGGCGCCAGGGCGGGGCAATTCGTCCGCGCCACCCTGGACACCGCCGCGGTGGAGCGCCTGCTTGTCCCCTTCCCTGCGCTGCGCCGCGACCGCGCAGGCGAATTCGTCTGGCTGGTGAGCGCCGAGGGCAAGGCGAGCCGGCGAGCGGTGCGCAGCGGCCTGCGCTTCGCCGACCGGGTGGAGATTCTGGAGGGGCTGGAGCCCGGCGAGCGGGTCATCACCCGCGGCTTCCTGGGCCTGGCCGGGGGCAAGACGGTGAAAGTGGTCGACCAGGGCAGCCCATAGCGAGCCCCCCTTTGGACGACCACACCGTATCTCGCACCGCGCCCGTAACCTCGGGCATCGTCGGCTGGTCGGTGCGCCACCCCATTGGGGTCGTCATGCTGACCCTGGCGGCGATGGTGCTGGGGGCATTTGCCCTGGACCGACTCAACATCGACCTGCTCCCCCATGTGGTCTACCCGGAGGTGCGGGTGCGCATCGTCAACCCCGGGGTGCCGGCCAAGATCATGGAAGACGAGGTCACCCGCCAGCTCGAAGAGCAGCTTGCCATCACCGAGGGGGCCATCGCGGTCCAGTCCGAGACCCAGGAGGGGCAGAGCTCCGTGGATCTGTCCTTCGCCTACGGGACCGACATCGACGTGGCCCTGCGCGATGCGAGCTCGCGCCTGGACCGGGCAAAGCGCTTCCTGCCCGACGCGATTGACCCACCGACCATCTTCAAGCGTGACCCCTTCCAGCTCCCGGTGGCCGAGTATGTCGTCGGCTCGCCCCTGCTGGATGCGGCGGAGCTGCGCACCTGGGTGGACTATGGCCTGAGCCGCGCCCTGCTCAACCTTCCAGGCGTCGCCGCAGCCGAGGTCGGGGGCGGACTGGAGCGGGAGGTGCAGGTGGTGGCGGACCAGGCCCGCCTGGCCGGTCTGGGGCTGGACGTGTTGGAGCTGGAGCGCGCCCTGCGCACCGGTAACCAGGACGTACCGGCGGGGCGCCTGCGCATGACCGGGGGCGAGATCAGTGGGCGGACCTCGGGGCGCTTCGCCACCGTGGAGGAGGTCGCCGACCTGCCCCTGCGGCCTGGGCTTCGGCTCTCGGAGGCGGCACGGGTCATCGACGGGTCCGCGGAAGAGCGCCTGCGCATTCGCGTCAACGACCAGCCTGGGATCAAGCTCTCCATCCAGAAGCAGCCCCAGGCCAACACAGTGGCGGTCGTGGACGCGGTCGCCGAGCGCCTGGACCAGCTCCAGGGGCGGGGCGAGATCCCGCCGGAGGTCGTCGTCGAGCGGGTGGACGACCAGGCCCGTTACATCCGCCGGTCCCTGGACAACGCTGTGGACGCGGCCGTCAGCGGGGCCCTGCTAGCCATGGCCGTGATCTACCTCTTCCTCGGGAGCCTGAGGCGTACCCTGATCATTGGCAGCGCCATCCCCATCGCCGTGCTGGTGACCTTCATCCTCATGGCCGGGGCCGGTCTCACTTTCAACATCATGACCTTAGGCGGCCTGGCACTGGGTGTCGGGATGCTGGTGGACAACACCATCGTGGTGCTGGAGAACGTCTACCGCCACCAGCGCCAGGGCGAGGCCCCGGAGCAGGCCGCGGCGGCCGGCGCCGCCGAGGTGGCTAGCGCCGTGGTCGCGTCCACCACCACCAACCTCGCGGCGGTGCTGCCGTTCCTGTTCATTGGGGGCTTGGTGGGGCTGCTCTTCCGCGAGCTGATCTTTACCATCTCGGCGGCCATCCTGGCGTCCCTGGTGGTAGCCCTGACCCTGGTCCCGGCCCTGGCCGGCAAGGTCCCAGCGGGGCGCGAAGGCATAGGGCGGCGAATCGTCAACCGGGCCCTGACGGTGCTCCAGAACGGTTACGCCTGGGCGCTTGGATGGCTGATGCGGGCGCGATGGCTGGTCATCGCCGCCTTCGTCGCGGCCCTCGCCTACACGGTCCCGCTCCTCGACACGGCCCGCCAAGAGTTCCTGCCAAAGATGGACGAGGGCCGCGTCCAGGTGAACCTGACCGCCGACAGCGGCATCGACCTCGAGGCAATGGACGCACAGACCCGCCGGGTCGAAGCCCTGTTGGCGGCTAAGCCGGAGGTGCGCAGCCTGTTCACCACGGTGGGCGGATTCGTTTTCGGCCGCACCCAGCGCGAGGACACCAACCGCGCCGGAATCCAGGTCCAGCTCGTGCCGCTGGCCGAGCGCGGCATCTCCGTGGACCACTGGATTCGTGACATACGCAAGGACATCACTGGGCTCCAGATCCCCGGGCTCAGGGTCATCCTCACCCAGCCTGGCATCCGCGGCATCCGCATCAGCCGCAGCAGCGAAGACCTCTCCCTGCGCATCAAGGGGCCGGATCTCGATGTCCTGGCGGACCTGGCCGATCAAGCGGTGGAGCGCCTCAAGGGGGTGCCGGGGCTGGCGGATATCCAGCATTCGTCCCAGGACCTGACCCAGGAGCTCTCGGTTCAGGTGGACCGCGAGCGGGCGGCCGGGTTTGGCCTCGGGGTGGAGGACGTGGGAGCAGCCCTGCGCTTTGCCCTTGACGGGAAGGTGGTAACGGATTTCATCCAGAATGACCGCTCCATCGATGTCCTGCTGCGCCTGGATCGGCTAGACGTGGCAGCCCCCGGGGACCTGGAGTCCATCGTCTTGTTCGGCAAGGGGGCGGAGCGCAAGCCCCTGCGCCTCGGGGATCTGGCGCGGGTAGAGGTCCTGCCCCAACCCGGGGTCATCAAG
>JBFZCW010000133.1:0-3573 GCA_041307765.1 Chromatiaceae bacterium | reverse complement strand
AAGTCCGAGTATCGGCGCCTGATGGAGGACGATCTGGCGCTCACCAACGAGTTGGAGGCCCTGCGCGGTCTGCCCCCAGAAACGACCGACGGCTATCTCCTGCCCCTCTTCCTCAACACAGGCCTGGTCTCGGAGTCGCGCCCGGTCGGCATCGAGGAATCCGCCGGCGTGGGGCTCTACCGCACAGAGCTGCCTTTCATCGTACGCGACCGATTCCCGGGTGAGGAGGTCCAGGTCTCGAACTACCGGATGGTGCTCAAGACCTTCGCCCCGCGGCCGGTCACCATCCGCACCCTGGACGTCGGCGGCGATAAGGCGCTTCCCTACTTCCCAGTCGTCGAGTCCAACCCCTTCCTCGGCTGGCGAGGCATCCGGATTACCCTGGACCACCCGGAGATCTTCCTGACTCAGGTGCGCGCCATGCTGCGCGCCGCCATCGGGCTGGACAATCTCCAACTTCTGTTGCCGATGATCACGAACGTGGGCGAGGTAGACGACGCGCTGCTCCTCATCCATCGGGCCCACAACGAGCTGCTCGATGAGGGCTTCCCGGTCTCGCTCCCCCCGGTGGGAGTCATGATCGAGGTCCCCGCCGCCGTCTACCAGACCAAGGCCCTGGCCCGCCGGGTCCAGTTCCTTTCGGTCGGGACCAACGACCTGACGCAGTACCTCTTGGCGGTAGACCGCAACAATGCGCACGTCGCCCGACTCTACAGCGAGCTGCATCCTGCAGTGCTGCGTGCCCTCGTGGACGTCATGGAGGGCGCCCGGGCCCATGGTCGCGAAGTGAGCATCTGTGGGGAGATGGCCGGCGACCCCTTGGCAGTACCGCTGCTTGTGGGGCTGGGTGTGCACAGCCTGAGCATGGGAGCTGGCAGCCTGCTGCGAGTCAAATGGGTCATCCGCAGCTTATCCCGCACACGCTCAAAGGAGCTCCTAGCCGCCGCCCTGCAGTGTGAAGAGGCATCGTCGGTGCGGCGGCTCCTGGTAGATGCTCTGGGTGAGGTCGGCCTATCGGGATTGGTGCGGTCGGGCAGTTGACCGCAGCCCCAGGCGGCGCGGCTCGGCCACGCAGCCGTCACCAGATGGTCAACCAGACCGCCAGGGGCCCCGCCGCTGCCGCGCCAGCCAGGGGCAAAGCGACGGCGGTGCCCAGCCGCCCTCCCCCGATGCCCCTCGCCATCCCGCCCTTGACCAGGCAATTGGTCGCAGCCGCGATGATGATGCCGGTCACGGCAATCCTGGGGGCCAACCCACTGCCGCTCATACCCGCCAGCGACAGGGTGATGGCATCCACATCGGCGATCCCGGAAGCCGCCGAGAGGGCCAGCACACCCACGCCACCGAGCCAGACCTCGACGCCCTTGGCCAGGACCATGACCAGGGCCAAAAGGGCGCCAAAGCCGATGGCTGCTGGGAGCTCCAAGGGGTTGGTCAGAGGTGTGGCGGCCTCGCCATGCCGCTCACCCAGGATCCACCATTGGCGCAGGGCCGCCCCATAGACCACCAGGGTCATCAGGGCCAGCGGGAGTAAGGCAGGCACAACCACCTCTGGGGCTACCAGGGTCAGCACCACGGCCATGCGCGGGAACATGGTCCCACAGGCAAGAAGTATTCCCATGGCGAGCATGGGAGTCAGTCCGGGCTCGGTGCGGGCCAGGCGGGAGAAGTGCAAGGTCAAGGCCGTCGACGAGGCCAGCCCACCGAACAACCCGGTGAAGATGGCCCCTCGGCGGGCCCCTGCCTCCTTTACCGCGAAGTAGCCGACGAAGGACATGGCCGCGATCAGAACGACCATCCACCAGATGCGGTACGGATTGAGGGCCTGCCAGGGGCCGTAACCCTGGTCCGGCAACAGCGGCAGGACCACCACAGACAGGAGCAACAACTGGAGCCCGGCAGCGAGCTCCCGACGTCTCAGGGTACCCAGCCAATGGTGCAGGACCGGCTTGGAGCTAAGCAGCAGTGCCGCCACCACCGCCGCGGCGGCGGCCACAGCCGGTTCTCCCATGGCCGCAAGGCCACCCAGGACAAAGGTCAGGAGCCCAGCCACCGGGACCGTGATCCCAAGCTGGTCCGGACGGGTCTGGGCATGGATGACGTGAGCCGTGGCGAATAGCACACCCAAAGCGAGCAGCCCAAGAGCCGGGATCAGGACCCCGACGCGTTGTGCGACCAGGGCCGCGGCGCCGCCGAAAAGCCCGATGAGGGCGAAGGTGCGGACCCCGGCGACCCGCCTGCCCTCCTCCTCATCCCGCTCGGACCAGCCGCGCTCGACGCCGATCAGGAGCCCGATCGCCAGGGCGACACCCAGATGGTAAAAAGCAGCTTGGGTGGTGGACATGGCAGGGGCCTCGGCGGTCACGGATCGACCACACAAAGGCTACACCATCGGGCCGGGTCTGGCGCTCGCGCTAGGCTTCAGGGGCCCGTCTGGCAACCACCGCACCAATACGTCGGGCGTGGGTTCACACCCAATCGGTCCCGCCGCACCAAGCCGCCACAGCGCAAACAGGGCTGGCCCCCCCGGCCATACACCCATAGCCCACCGCGGCCATCGCTCTCCCGGCGGGTGACGCGCGGACCGCTGCCCAGATTGGCACGCAACAGGTCGGACGCCAGATCGTAGAGGCCGATCAGGGTGTCGGACGGCAGAGCCGCACGGTGCGCCAGGGGCGCCAGACGTGCCAGGAACAAGACCTCGCACTTGTACACGTTGCCAATGCCAGCGGCAACGCGCTGGTCAAGCAGCAGGTCTACCAACAGGGTCTCGGGGTCCACCAAGGCGTCCGTCCGCGCCAACAGGGTCGCTGGCGGCGCCCGGCCTCGGGCCAAATCCGGGCCAAGGCGATCCTGAGCGTCCCTTCGCCGCCGGCCCTGAGAGGCTTGGATCTCGACCTCCTTGGCATTGAAGCACACCAGGACCTGCGCATCCGTCGCCAAAACCAAACTGGCCTGCCAGGCTGGCCTCCGCCAGGGCTCGCCCGGGGCATACCGATGCCAGGAGCCGTAAAGTCCCAAGTGGCTGCGCAGAATCAGCCCGTTTTCACAGACGATGAAGAGGTGTTTGCCCTCGCTGGCGACCGAGGCGACCCGTGCGCCGATCAGGCGACTGACATCGAGCCGCCTCGCCTGCACCCCCTGCAAGACCTGGCCGGACAGATCCGATGCGAGGACACGAGCGACGTTGTGGACGGTATCTCCCTCGGGCAAGGGTGCGGTGACTCCTGGGTATCCGGCCGGGCCCCTTCAGCCTGTCGCAGCTTGACCGGCTGGCGCAAGAAAAAAAGACCCCAGCGAGCTGGGGTCGAGAGAGAGGAGCCGAATATCCAGTTGATAAGAACAAGCTTGGCGACAGAAGTTCCGCCCGTCACGCCGGTTTCGGGAGGCAGTTCCCCGGGCCGCCCGCGGAGGGCAAGCCGACGTAATGGTCCCCGCCTCCCAGGGCCGGCCGTTAGACGCTGAAAACGGTGTAAAACCCGTTCCCTTTCGAAGCGATTTGGTTGATACTTGTAACGTCTGCGCGTTGGAAGGTAATCCCCGGCTCCGCCAGGGCGCACAACAGGGAGTCAC
>JBFZCW010000132.1:0-9885 GCA_041307765.1 Chromatiaceae bacterium | reverse complement strand
CTCGCGTCCCAGCCCGTTGCCAGGCCGCCTTTTCTGTTTTTTGCAATGCCTCGCAGTTTAATTGAGCCTGGCCCGAATGGCGCTAAGTTAAGCAGATTATTATTCAAAAACAGTGAGTTGCATACGCCGAAAACGACAAGAGCCCGACGGAACGCCGACCGCGATCCAGGAAAACCGGGGTGACGGTGCACGATCTTTCAGCAATTTGGGCCCGAGCATGCGAGTAAGCTATTAACTTTATGAGCTAGCGCCTTAACTTAGTGCCATTCGAGCCTAGCCCCGTGTCCTCCTCCGTTTTCTCCTTTTCCTTAAGGCCGCTTTTCCTTCGAGAACTGTTTCGGACGGGCCAAACGCCCCGTCCGGACCGCGGGTCACATGATGTCAGCGTACTGGAACGAATCCTCCTCTACGTGTATCCATTACCTGATTCGGACCTCCTGGCATATAGAACGTGCCGTCTGAACCGAAACCAGACAAGTTATTGTTGGGCTGCTCATATTGGCCACTGTCCGGCTGTGGTTGTGAGGGCGGCGGGGTCTTTCCCCAGATTTCGCCGTTCGAGTTACGCCATGCTGTGGTGCCATCGCTGAATTGGATGAAGTCATCAGCCTGGGCTGTGCATGCTGCTGACAGTAAAGCAACCACCAGAAAATTGCGCATTTCATAGTCCTCGCTTCGGTTGTGAGCTTGATCCCAAGAAATATCAGATCCGTAGGCTGCGGTGAGGAACCAACCCCACCGAATTCGTGCTCCAAGAGCCGGTGCCGCAGTCAGTGCTAGCCCTTCAGAGGCTAGCCATAACGCCTCAACAGGTCAATCCCTGGCCCGCAGTCCGGTTCTTCTGGGACCGCCACCTGAAGGCCGACGAACAATCAGGCGCTAGCCCGACTTCGATCGCTGTATACCCACGGCCCCATGTTGCCCCTCGCCGTCTCACAACATCCCCATAGTCCGCGGCAGCCACAGCGACAGCGCTGGCCAGTAGGTGAGGATGATGAGGAAGACCAGCATGGTCACCAGCCAGGGGAAGCAGGCGATGGTGGTCTCGGTCATGCCCATGCGCGAGATGCCGCTCGCCACATAGAGGTTGAGGCCGACCGGGGGCGTGATCATACCGATCTCCATGTTCACTGTGATCATGACCCCGAAGTGGATGGGGTTGATCCCCAGCGCCATGGCCACCGGGAACAGGATGGGGGCGGTGATCAGGATGATGGAGGACGGCTCCATGATGTTGCCGGCCAGCAGCAGCATGATATTGACGGCGACCAGGAAGCCGATGGGCCCAAGCCCGGTGTCCACCATCCACTGGGCCAGGGCCTGGGGGATGTTCTCGCTGGTCAGAAGGTACGAAAACAGCACCGCATTGGTGATGATGTAGAGCAGCATGGCCGACATATTGGCCGAGTCCAGCAGGACCCTGGGAACGCGGCTCAGGGGCATGTCCCTGTAGACGAAGACCGCCACCAGGAAGGCGTAGACGGCACTCACCGCCGCCGCTTCGGTGGGGGTGAACATCCCCGAATAGATCCCGCCCATCACCAGCACGATGAGCAGCAGGCCCCACACGGACCTGCGGAAGGCCTTGATGCGCGTCGCCCAGTCCGCCCGCGGCAGGCGCGGGTACTTGTTGCGCCGGGCGATCCACCAGGTGGTCACACCAAGCATGAAGGCCAGCACGATGCCGGGGACGATGCCGGCGATGAATAGCGCCCCCACGGAACTGTTGGTGGAGACGGCATACATGACCATGACGATGGAAGGCGGAATCAGGATGCCCAGACCGCCCGCGGAGGCGATGACCCCGGTCCCGAAACGCTTGGGGAAGCCCTGTTTCAACATGGCCGGGAGCAGGATGGAGCCGATGGCCACCACGGTGGCGGGCGAGGACCCTGAGACCGCGGCGAACAGGGCGCAGGCCAGGACGGCCGCCAGCCCGAGCCCGCCGTGGTAGTGCCCCACCATGCTGGTGGCGAAGGTGATCATGCGCCTGGCCACTCCACCGTGGGTGAGGAAGTTGCCGGCCAGGATGAAGAAGGGGATCGCCATGATCTCGAACTTCTCGATCCCGGTGAAGAGCTTGAGCCCCACCGATTCGATGGGCACCGTGGTCATGGTGAACAAGAAGGTGAGCACCGTGAGTCCCAGGGCGATGGACACCGGCATCCCGGTGAGCATCAGGGCCAGCAGCAGGCCGAAGATGATGGCGGCGTTCATTTCCTGCCCCCCCCGCCGCGGTGGCTCCCCGGCTTGGCGTGGCCTCCAGTCCGCCGGTGGTGCCCCCTAGGCCCAAGGATGTGCTCGCGGTCTTCCGTGAGGGACACCGACTCGCCAACCAGGACCACTTCTGGCCTGCCGGCCGCTTGGTCCCGCTCGATCTCCTCGTCCAGTCCCTCCACCTTGGCCTGCTCGTGGACCGGCAGCTCCCCGGTCCAGAAGAAGGCCCAGGCCACCTGCAGGAAGCGGAAGCACATCAGGTAGGAGCCCAGCGGGATCGCCAGGTAGGCGATCCAGGCGGGGATTTCCAGGTCCGGGGAGGTGGCGTCCGTGTGGGCCATGTGCCAGACGAAGGTGGCACCGAAGGTCCCCACCAGCCCGGTGAACAGCGCCCCGGCCCCGAGCCCGAAGAGGACGAACTTGCGCCGCCAGCGCTCCGACAGTTGATTGATGAGGACGTCCACGCCGACGTGGATGCCGGTGCGCACCCCGTAGGCCGCCCCGAACTTGGCCATCCACACGAACATGTAGATGCACAGCTCCTGAGCCCAGCTCAGGTTGATGGCAAAGAGCCAGTCATAGAGCGAGTCCCAGCCCCAGCGGACGGACAGGTCCATACCGTAGCGGTGCAGTACGGCCACAAAGATCAACAGCGTGGCCGCCCCGATGAGGAGGGTGATGAGCCATTCCTCGAGGTGGTCCAGGATCCTCAGCAGCATGATGTCCTCTCACCGGCCGGGGTCGGATGCCCCCGACCTGTCGTGTCGACGCGAGTGCCCAGGCCCCTGCCCGCGCCCCTCCGGTAAGGGTCAGAGCTTGCCGCAGTCGCAGCCGGTTGCCTCATAGATGGACTGGATCAGATCCTTGCCGATCCGGTCCTCCATCTGCCGATGCACCTTGATCAAGGCCTTCTTCCAGGCCGCCTTCTGCTCTGGAGTCAGGGTAATAAGCTCACTCTTGCCGCTCGTCTTGACCTTGGCCAGGGCGTCCTCGTTCTCCTGCCTGGCGATCTCGTTCGCATAGTCCGTTGCCTCAACCATGGCCGCGTCCAGGGCCGCGCGGACATCCGGGGGCAGCCCGTCCCAGAAGGCCTTGTTGACGATGACGGCGTAGCCCAGGTAGCCGTGATCCGAGAGGGTCACGTACTTCTGCACCTCGTGCATCTTCTGCGTGTAGAGGTTCGACGGCGGGTTCTCGGTCCCGTCCACCACGCCGGTCTGCAGCGCCTGATAGACCTCTGAGAAGGCCATGACCTGCGGGCTGGCCCCCAGGGCGCGCATCTGGGCATCGAGGACCTTGGAGGACTGGATGCGCATCTTCTGGCCGCGGAAGTCCTTGACCTCTCTCAGGGGCTTGTTGGCGCTCATGACCTTGAACCCGTTGTCCCAGTAGGCCAGGCCCAGGACCCCCTTGTCGGCCAGCTTGTCCAGTAGGGCCTTGCCCACCGGGCCCTGGGTCACCTTGTGCAATTGAGCATAGTCGTCGAACAGGTAAGGCAGGTCGAAGACCTCGAACTCCTTGACGCCCAGGGGCCCGAACTTGGCCAGCGACGGCGCCAGCATCTGCACCGATCCGAGTTGCAGGGCCTCCATCTCCTCCTTGTCCTTGAACAGGGTGCTGTTGGGGTAGAAGGTAACCTCCACCCGCCCCTTGGTCTTCTCCTTGGCGAGCTCGGCGAAGCGGTCCGCGGCCTTGCCCTTGGGGGTGTCGGCCGCGACCACGTGGCTGAATTTGATGGCGATGGGGTCTGCCGCGAACGCGGCTGTAACGCACAGAAGGCACAGGAGTCCGGTGAGGATGGAGCCTGGTTTCATCTCGGGATATCTCCGTGGTGTAGTGGTGTCTTTGTCATGCTCGGCGCTTACCGTGGCTGCCCCGGCAGCGGGCCCGCTTGGGTAGCCTCGGCGCCCGCGGCCGCCCCATCGAAAGGGCGACTGCCAAAGGTGCCTTGAGCGGCGTCCGGCTCGCCCGAGTTTGGACCATGGTGTCCCCTTTGACTAGGCCCCGGCGCAACCGCTGCGGGGCCGTGCCGGGCCTTCCTTGCGGACCACACCACCCGGACCTGCGCTCATTGGGCGCTTCAGACCAGGATCAGGTCTCCCTGCACCGTCGCGAAGACGAGCCCGACCCCGGGGACCGGCAGGACGGCGGGCCGCACGGGTTCCGACAATGGCAGCCGCGTTCCTGGCGCACCGGTCTCGGCATCGAGGACGTGCAAGACGTTGTCCATTGCCAGGGCATAGAGCCGCCGGTCCTCGACCACCAGCTCCGCCATGACCGCCGCCCAGTTCGCCGTGGCATCGCTGTAGTCGGTCGTGCGGTGGCGCCAGCGCACCGCCCCGGTCGCGGTATCGATGGCATAGACCCAGCCTGTGGGTGACCAGAGGTAAGCGGTAGTGCCCGAGACACAGTGGGAGTTGATGAAGTTGCCGGCATTGAAGGACCACAGCACGGCGCCGTCTTTGGTCGAGATGCCATAGAGCTTTTCCCTGTAGCCTCCCGCCACCAGCACGTCACCGCTGAGATGCAGTTGGCGCAGATACTGCCATTGCGCGCTCAGATCGAGGGCCCAACGCAGGGCACCATCCCCGACACCCAGGGCATACAGCCTTCCATCCCCTGGGCCCACAAAGAGCGTATCCCCGGCGATCGCCGGGGCATAGCTGACCAGGGTGTCCGTTACCCCCGCAAAGCGCCAGACCGGGACTCCGCTCTGGTTGTCGAGGGCAACGATCTCATGCCCGTCGCCGAGATAGGTGTGTCCTGCCGTCACCAGGGGCACCCCGGCCTGCACCCGTGGGCGGTAGCGCCAGTAATGCTCCCCGCCCAGCAGATCCCAGCAGGCGACCTCCTGGAGCCCGCCGCACATCAGGCGCCCGCCGGCTGTGCGCGGGCGGAACACGGCCGCCCCCGCCAGCCCGTGCGGGCCTCCCCACAGGGGCTCTTGCCGTTGTGGCGAGATCGCCCCGATGGTCTTGTCGCCGGCGTAGAAGACGAGGCCCTCGGCACGCGCCGGGGGCGCCAGCCGCACATTCCCGGTCAGCCATCGCCGCCGAATCGGGCCGGGTTGCTGGACCTGGGCAGAGGCCCCAACCCGACCGCACGCCAATCCAGCCGCCAGTCCAGCCGCCAGACCGGCCAACAGGCCGCGCCGGGTGAGCCTCACTTACAGTGCGCGCCCTGCTTGATCCAGGCGATGAGAATCATGGTGTTGGCGTGATCCCGGTCCTCGACCGGGCTGATGCCCGGCGGCATCCGGTCCTCGGCCAGGTGTTGCCAGATTCCGCTCAGCTCCGGCTTGCCTGGGATCACCACCTTGGTCGCATGGTCCACACCCTTGGCGACGGAGTCGGCGCCGAGCATGATCCCGTCGTAGCTCGTGAGGTCCAACTCGTGGAAGCTCGGCGGCTCCTGATTGGACATGTGGCACTGGGTACAGGCGGGCAAGCCGGGGGCAAAGGCGCCGTCCTTGGCGAAGAGCGGCAGGATCTCGTTCTGAAAATGCCCGTCGTTCTTGGCCCCGGCGGCGATCCAGTCGCGCACTGCCAGGTGATTGGCGCTGTCGTTCGGGACATTGAAATGCACCCCCAGCGGCATCCGGTTATTGCGCAGGCGCCGCACCAGGACGTCCCGCTTCGGGTCCTTGCCCGGTGTGAAAAGCTTGCGCTTGGGCTCTTCTTCGGAGCCCCTGCGAATGCCCTCGCAGCTGGACAGATCGAGCCCGCGATAGCTCCTGGTCGGATCGTTGGAGGAGTGGCAAATGACGCAGGCCGGGCCGGCCCCGAAGGCGTTCGGCGCCCACATCAGGGACTCGATGTACTTGGACGGAATCGGGATATTCCGCTTGAGGATCAGCTCAGAGACGGCGGCGTGATCCCCCTCGATGGCGAGAGTCCCCTCCCGCAGATCGTGGACGAGCTGCTCCGCCAGGGTGCGCCCTTCCTGGCCGCGGCCTTGCCCCTCTGGATCCGCCTGCGCCTGCTGGCCAAACGGAAGGAGTTGCAGTGCCACCGCCGCCCCCATGGTCAGCGCCAAGGCCAGCAACCTGAAACGATGTCGATGTCGCCTGTTCATTGAGATCCTCACGAGGCCGTCGTCTGAGCGGACAGCTTGCCGCCCGCCGCTATGATGCACACCTGCCACGCCTTAGGCCAGGCATCCAGGCCCGCCGCGCATGCCTCGTGCCGGCAGATTCAAGGCCGCCGGCAAGAGCGCCCTGCTGTCGGTTGATCTTGCGGCCCCGGGATCCCAAGCTCTCGCCCCATGGATGCCTTCACACCCGCCACACGCCGCTGGTTCGCGCAGAACTTCCCGACCCCTACCCAGGCACAGGCACTCGGCTGGCCGGCGATCGCCGCCGGCCACCACACGCTCATCACCGCCCCCACGGGGAGCGGCAAGACCCTGGCGGCCTTTCTCTGGGCCATCGACCGACTGATGCGGCCAGCCCCCGAGACCAGTGGCGACGCGAGGGGACCAGCCGGAACCCGCATCCTTTACGTCTCCCCCTTGAAGGCTCTGGTCTACGACATCGAGCGCAACCTGCGCGCCCCGCTGGCCGGGATCAGCCGCAGCGCGGAGACATTGGGTGGTATCGCCCGCCTGCCGCAGGTCGCGATCCGCACCGGGGACACCCCCCAGCGGGAGCGCCAGCGGCAGCTCCGCGAACCCGCCGAGATTCTGGTCACGACCCCCGAGTCCCTGTTCCTGCTCCTGGGCTCCCAGGCCGCCGGGAACCTGGCCGGGGTCGACACCGTCATCCTCGACGAGGTCCACGCCCTGCTGCCATCCAAGCGCGGCGCACACCTTGCCCTGTCCCTAGAGCGCCTGGCGGCGATCTGCCTGCGAGACCCGCAGCGCATCGGACTGTCCGCCACCGTCCGTCCGCTGGATGAGGCGGCCCGCTTCGTCGGTGGCGACCGGCCGGTGGAGATCATCGATGCCGTAGCCCAGCCCCGGCTCGATCTGCGGGTCTTGGTCCCGGTCCCAGACATGGCGCACCCCCCGCAGATCGCCGTCTCCCCAACCCAACCCCAGCCCAAGGCCAAGCCCCTTACCCAGCAGGGCGGGCCGATCCTGGCGGAGCTCTACCGCCGGGAGGCCGCCCCGCCGCCGCCGGAGCGCGGCCTCTGGTCTGCCATCTACCCGGCCCTGGTGGAGGCCATCCGTGCCCACCGTTCCACCATCGTCTTCGTCAACAGCCGGTCCTTAAGCGAACGCCTCTGCCGGCGCCTCAACGAGCTGGCCGGGGAGGAACTGGTGCAGGCCCACCACGGCAGCATCTCCCACGCCCGGCGCGCGGAGATGGAGGATGCCCTCAAGCGAGGGGCGCTGCGCGGCATTGTCGCCACGAGCTCCCTCGAGCTGGGGATCGACATGGGCGCGGTGGACCAGGTCCTGCTTGTGGAGTCCCCCGGCTCCGTAGCCCGCGGGCTGCAGCGGGTGGGCCGTGCCGGCCACGGGGTAGGGGAGGTCAGCACGGGCCGCATCTTCCCTAAGTTCCGCGGCGATCTCCTCGAGTGCGCCGTCGTTGCCGGACGCATGCTGAGCGCAGAGCTGGAGCCGTCGCGCATGCCGCGCAACGCCCTGGACGTCCTGGCCCAGCAGGTGGTTGCGCTCTGCTGCTCCAGCCCGCAAAGGGCCGACGAGATCCTGACTCTGGTGCGCCGCGCCGCACCCTACCGGGACCTGACCCGCCCAGCCCTCGAGGCGGTGCTGGACATGATGTCCGGGCGTTATCCGTCCAGCGAGTTTGCGGACCTCAAGCCTCTGCTCGCCTGGGACCGGGCTACCGACACCCTGAGCCCCAGGCGGGGGGCCGCCATGCTGTCCCGGCTCAACGCCGGCACCATACCGGACCGCGGCAACTACGCCGTCCACCTGCTCGGGAGCAGGGCCGACGGCACAGGCGAGGCCGGCGGCCCGCGCCTCGGGGAGCTCGACGAGGAGATGGTGTACGAGACCAAGGCCGGGGACTGCATCCTGCTGGGTGCCAGCACCTGGCGGGTGGAGTCCATCGGACGCGACCGGGTCCTGGTCTCGCCGGCCCCCGGGGAACCCGGGCGCCTGCCCTTCTGGCGCGGGGAGGGACCCGGGCGTCCGGCGGAGCTTGGCCGTGCGGTGGGCGAATTCACCCGCAGGGTCGCCGCCCTGGGACCTGCGGAGGCCGCGGCCTGGATCGGCGCCCAGACCCCGTTGGACGAGCTGGCCGCCGCCAACCTGGCAGCCTACATCCGAGAGCAGCGGGAGGCGACCGGCCAGGTCCCGAGCGACCGGGTGGTGGTGATAGAGCGCTTTCGCGATGAGGTGGGCGACTGGCGCCTGTGCATCCTGACCCCCTTTGGAGCTCGCATCCACGCCCCTTGGGCCCTGGCCCTGCAGACCGCGCTTGCCTCCCGGGCCGGATTCGAGGTCCAGATCATGTACACCGACGACGGCATCGTGCTGCGCCTCGCCGACGGTGAGGAGCTGCCGGGCCTGGACGATCTGCTCCCAAGCCCCGAGGACCTGGAGGACCGCGTCATGCAGTCCCTGGGGGACACGGCGCTGTTCGCCGGGCTGTTCCGCGAGAACGCCGTGCGCTCGCTGCTGATGCCCCGCCGCTCCGGGCGCGGCCGGCGCCCGCTCTGGGCCATGCGCCTCAAGTCCCAGGCGCTACTCGCCGCGGTCCGCCGCTACCCGGCCTTCCCCGTGGTCCTGGAGACCTACCGGCAGGCGCTGTCCGACATCTTCGACATGCCCGGGCTGCAGGACATCCTGACCCGCATCCGTTCGCGGGTCATCCGCGTGCACGAGGTCCGATGGCGAACAGCTGCTTGGTCGGCGCGCTGATGAACGGCTCGTAGACCCAGTGCGGCGTCAGCAGCCCAACCGTGTGGCCGAACAGCAGGAACAGGATGCCGATGTGGAACAGGTTGCTGCCCAGGCGCAGCTGGCGCGCGCGCAGCATCTGCGAGGAGTCGCTCTTCCACGTGTACTGGTCGCGGTCGAAGCGGGCCAGGCTCCCCATGAAGAAGAACGCCAGGCAGATGTACGGGTAGACGTTGAAGAAGAAGTCGTTGAGGGTCTTCATCAGGTGTTCCTCAGGCGGCCGGGCGCTGCGGCGCTCGGTGGGGGCGGACAAGATGGACGGGCTGCTCTTCGTTCGGACGCGACTGTCCCTTCGACGTGCAGCCGCCGAAGGCTTCGGGTTCGGCCCAGCTGTCGTCGATCGCGGGCTCGGCGGCGACCTTGACCTTCTGCGCGCGCTCGCCGGCCAGGTCGAGCACGGCGGCGAGCACGCTCGCGTACGGGCTGCCGCGTTCCAGCAGCGCGCTGAAGATCGCCTGCACGATGTGGGCGGTCTCGCGCAGGAACTCGCGCGCCTGCGCCGGCGGCTGCGTGCTGGCGAACTCCAGCACCACCGGCAGGTAGTCGGGCAACTCGCCCGGCACGAACTGCAGCCCGGCGCGGTCGTAGGTCTGGGCCAGGTCGACCATCGCCGGCCCGCGGTCGCGGCTGTCGCCGTGGACGTGCTCGAACAGGTGCAGGGCGGTGCGCCGGCCGCGGTCGAACAGTTCGACGTACTCGGCCTCGACGCGCAGGCCCGGCGCGGCGGCCAGTCGCCGCACCAGCGCTTCGAGCTCGGCCAGCCGGCTCGCGCCCAGCGCTCCCTCGTCGCGCAGGGCG
>JBFZCW010000131.1:0-5373 GCA_041307765.1 Chromatiaceae bacterium | reverse complement strand
CCGCCAAAGGGCGCGGGCGCCTGCCATGTTGCGGCCATGGGTGGTGGTACGGGAGCGATACTGGGGCATGGCAACCTCGATGAGCCGGATCGGTCGAATCTTTTAGGACGGAAGGGACAGTATAAGGGAACTCAGCCGCCTGGCCCGGCTCGCAAAGCACCATTTGGGTACCAACGCAGTACCCACCTCCGTCTCATCTTGGGCTAGGTGCTTGGGTTGCCCGCACCAGGCCGACGCGCCGAAGAGCAAGTCGAAAGGCAACCACGCGAAACATCGAGAAGATCGATCTGAGGCCATGCGGCACCGGCATGGACAGCGACTAAGGCGCGCCCGTCTCCTCGGCCAACCCCATGACTGACCGAAGGGCGTGCCGGTGCGCCGGGGCTGTGGCCCGGTCGCGCAGAGTCCCCTGGTTGGTTTCTATTGATGCCACAATCGTTCGAGGATTAGTATCCCCAGAGCGGACAGGGGCGATCCGGCGCCAATCTTGGCCTCAACCCCACGACCGCTTCGGATGCGTACGGCCGCATTTTGGGGGGATCGCGATAGAGAGTTTTATAGGAGCTTGTGATGCAAGATGTGTTGCCCTCGAAGACTCCGGCTAGACGTTTCGCGCAGTGTCCCCGTTTAGGAACTGTTTTGGCGGCATTGCTGGCGATGGCCGCCATGGGGTCAAGTCCGGCGCAGGAACCGGAATCCCACCCAGGGTCACCCCCCCCCGAGGCGGTTACGGCCTGCGCGTCTAAACAACCTGGCGCCCCATGTTACTTCCGGGGGGGGTATCGAACGATCACCGGCACATGCGAAGCCAAAGTGGGGGATTTGGTTTGCGTGCCAGACAGACCTCCTCCGGGTCCGCCGGGCGGAGGAAGGGAGGCTAGCGCTCATGAGAGAACGGACGGCCGGGGAGACGGCGCGCCCGGCGACCAGGACCAGGGCTATCCTGGCTCGTCGATTCAACGGCAGAAGGACCGCCCACCGCCACCCCTCGAAACAGGACCGCGCCCGCCTCCCGAGGCATTCGCAGCATGTACGTTGGCGTCGGAGGGAAGCGTATGCGTCGTAAAGACGCCCAGAGGCAACATCTCTGGTGCCTGTGGCATGTACGAAGGCCGGCTGGCCTGCATACCTGCTAGACGACCCGACTGACGTCCGGGAGCCGGATCAGGATGCTCCACCGCAACCCCGCTGGCCGGGCGCCCGCCTTTGGTGGTCTTGTGCTTGCCCATAATCGACGGCGGAGGGGTCGATGGGTTTTGCCGTCTGGCTTTGTGGACGCTCAAAAATTTGATGTGCTAAGCCAGACCTGAGATACCCACCAAGGATGAGCTCATCCGGATGCTTGGCAGCAAGGCCGAGCCAGCCCTATCGCAGCCCCCAGGCCGGAAAACCTAGCAGTAAGGGGTTTGGCGGGGGTTCGTTTTCTTGCCCGCCTTGCACTGAACGGCAGGATGATCCTCCACAGCCGCCCACACGCACACCGCAGACGACGGGAATGCGCTCCCCGGGCAACAACTGCACCGGCGGCAACCTGCGCAAATCTGCAGTTGCTGGGGACGGTTCACCAAAGGGGGCAAATCAATCCGTGTATAATAGTGTTCCACGTGGAACCGCCCCGCACGCAGCGGACTCCAGCGGCCTCGGCGCCGGCATTCACGGCAGGCCACGTTTCAACGTCATCTTCGCACGCCAGCCCGCGCCTCACCGCGCCGAACAATCCCATTCGCCCAACCACCACTGTGTGGGTGTGTTTCGCCCTGGCCAACCCCGGAACGCGCTATGTCCTACGACTCCACAAACATCAAGGTTCTGCGCGGGCTGGACGCCGTCCGCAAGCGCCCCGGCATGTACATCGGTGACACCGACGATGGTACCGGTCTGCACCACATGGTGTTCGAGGTGGTCGACAACTCCATCGACGAGGCTCTCGCCGGCTACTGCTCCGACATCGACGTCATCATCCACGAAGACCAGTCCGTCACGGTCAAGGACAACGGCCGCGGGATCCCCGTGGACATCCACGCCGAGGAGCAGCGATCCGCCGCCGAGGTGATCATGACCGTCCTCCATGCCGGCGGCAAGTTCGATGCAAACTCCTACAAGGTTTCCGGCGGATTACACGGTGTCGGCGTCTCTGTCGTGAACGCCCTATCCGAGCATCTCGATCTGCGCATCAACCGCGATGGTCACGAATACCACCAAGAGTATTCCGAAGGCGAGCCCCTCTATCCCCTGAAGAGCGTAGGCGAAACGTCTGCTCGTGGCACCACTATCAAATTCCGGCCATCACCGTCGGTCTTCACCCACATTGAGTTCCACTACGACATCCTGGCCAAGCGGCTGCGCGAACTATCCTTCCTAAATTCCGGGGTCAGGATCCGCCTGTCCGAGGATGCGACCGGTCGGACCGATTGCTTCGAGTACAAGGGCGGAATACGCGCCTTCGTGGAGTTGCTCAACAAGAACAAAACGCCCCTTCACCCGACCATCTGTTATTTTTTAACAGAGCGCGGAGGGATGGTGGTCGAGCTTGCCTTGCAATGGAACGAGTCCTATCAGGAGAGCATCTTCTGCTACACGAACAACATCCCGCAAAGGGACGGCGGCACCCACCTCGCTGGCTTCCGGGCCGGGCTCACCAGAACCCTGAACCAGTACATCGAGCGCGAGGGGTTGGACAAATCGCAAAAGATCCGGCCGGTTGGAGACGATGCGCGAGAAGGCCTGGTGGCAGTCGTGTCCGTAAAGGTTCCTGACCCCAAATTTTCTTCGCAAACAAAGGAGAAGCTGGTCTCCTCCGAGGTGAAGCCGGTGGTCGAGGGCGCCCTCGTCGAGTTCTTCAACGACTTCCTGGAAGAACACCCCACTGAGGCGAAAATCATCGCCAACAAGATGCTCGACGCCGCTCGCGCCCGCGAAGCTGCGCGCCGCGCTCGAGAACTGACCCGCCGCAAGGGGGTGCTAGACATCGCCGGCCTGCCCGGCAAGCTGGCCGACTGTCAGGAGAAGGATCCCGCCAAGTCTGAGCTCTACCTAGTGGAGGGCGACTCTGCCGGCGGCTCCGCCAAACAGGGCCGGGATCGCAGCTTCCAAGCAATCCTGCCGCTCAAAGGCAAGATTCTCAATGTCGAAAAGGCCAGATTCGACAAGATGCTCGGCTCCGCAGAGGTCGGCACTCTCATCACCGCCTTGGGCTGCGGAATCGGGCGAGAGGATTACGACCCCGACAAGTTGCGCTATCACCGTATCATCATCATGACCGACGCGGACGTGGATGGCGCCCACATTCGAACCCTAATGCTGACATTCTTCTACCGTCAGATGCCGGAATTGGTGGAGCGCGGCCACATCTATATTGCTCAGCCGCCGCTCTACAAGGTCAAACGCGGCAAGCAGGAGATGTACCTCTTGGACGACGCCGAGTGGCGCGGAGCCCTTCTCCAGTCGGCCTTGGAGGGTGCCGCCATGCATGTCTCGGACGCCGCACCGCCCCTCAGCGACCAGGCGCTCGAGTCACTCGCCCAGGACTACCAGACATTTCAGAGCGTCGTAAAGCGCTTGTCATCCCGCTACGACCCTGCCTTCCTGGAGGCGCTGATTCGTGTGGACCGATTCGACCCCATCTTTTTCGACAACCCAGGCAGCTACACCCCGTGGCGCCTACGCGTACAGTCCGTGCTCAATGCTTCAGCCGGGCCTTCGGCTAGCTTCGCAATCGACCTGCCGGATGCGACAGGCAACGGCCGCCAACCTCTGCGCGTAACCCGGCTCCTGCACGGTATCCCCGAGACCAAAGAGGTTCCACCGGAGTTCTTCTTGTCCGCCGATTACGGCCGAATCGCGACGTTCGCTGAGCGAATCCGGGACCTCTTGGATGCCGGCGCCTATGTCCGCCGCGGCGAGCGGCGCAAAGCGATCAGCGCATTCGGCGAGGGACTGCAGTGGCTGTTGGACGATGCCGGCCGCGGATACCACCGCCAGCGCTACAAGGGGCTGGGTGAGATGAATCCCGACCAACTCTGGGAGACGACCATGAACCCCGAAACCCGCCGGCTCCTACAGGTCAATATCGAGGATGCCATCATGGCTGACCAGATCTTCTCGACCTTGATGGGCGATCAAGTTGAGCCGCGCCGCGAGTTCATCGACCGCAATGCCCTGGCGGCTGAGAACATCGACGTCTGAGGCGAGGTCCTAAAGACCACGTAGGCAAGAACAGGCGGGAACAACTGCGCTACTCAGTCCCCGTCACGCCAAATGGGCTGATCATCCTCAAGGCAACGCCATCCCCGCTGCCAGACCCGCGACCGTCTCCTCAATCCACTGCTCAACATCGCGGTTTATCTCCGCCGCCCGGCGCCCCCTGGTCTCGATCGGTGGCCCAATCACCACGTCGACCACGCCGGCGTACTTTCGGATGTCCCGGCGGGCCCAAAATGACCCGGCGTTGTGGGCAACGGGCACAACCGGCCGCCCGGCCTTTTCCGCGAGCAATGCGCCCCCCATCCCGTAATGCCCCCGTTCCCCAGCTGCCACACGGGTTCCCTCCGGAAAGATGATCACCCACCGCCCCTCTTCCAGCGCCCGCAGTCCCTGCTCGACCAGCTGCCGTATCGCTTTTCGCCCTGCGGTCCGGTCGATGGCGATGGGTTTGAACTGCGCCATGCTCCACCCGAAAAGCGGCACCCGCAGAAGTTCCTGTTTGACCACCCAAGTCTGAGGGGTAGGCAGAATGGCAAGAAACGCGATGGTCTCCCAGGTTGACTGATGCTTGCTCAACAGGATGGTGTTCGTGCTAGGAAGATGCTCGAGGCCACTGACCCTGAACCGAAGACCGCAAAGGGCGCGCAGCGCGAAGAGATTGAAGCGCCCCCATTGCCCCCCGAGAGCACTTAGCCACGCGGCAGGCATCGCCCAGCCCAGCAACCCGAGAGGAATGGAGTACAGGACGACCGACAGGGACATCGCCAGCAGATACGCAAGGGAGCGGATAGTCACCATATTCGAACCGTCCTAGGCAACGCCGAGGATCGCATCAGCCGCCGCAGCGAGGTCTCGGTAGACGGCGGTCTCGCCCAGGCGCTCGCGATGCTCCGCCAGTGTTCGCGACCCTTTTCCGGTCAGGACGAGGACGGCTGCGACACCGGCGACCCAGGCGGATTCCAAGTCCCGCAGGGAGTCTCCGATCACCAGCAGGTCGGACGCGGCCACACCAAACCGGTCCCGGACCGACAGCAAGAGCCCCGGACGGGGCTTGCGGCAAGCGCACTGTTCCTCGGGGCTGTGCGGGCAGAAGAAGATCGCATCGATTTGCCCGCCCAACTCGGCCAACCGGTCGTGCAGGCGCTGATGCATGGCGTTGAGGTCGTCCAG
>JBFZCW010000130.1:0-4462 GCA_041307765.1 Chromatiaceae bacterium | reverse complement strand
CCAGAAGCCGAACATGTGGTTGGTGTCGATGCCGAAGGCCGACACACGCTCGGCATTGGTCGAAACGGCGACGAAGTGGTCGGACACAGCCTCTTCTGCGCCTAGGGCATCGATCAGCCAGGCCCGGGCGCTGTGAGCGTTGGTCATGGTCTCCTGAGTGGTGAACGTCTTGGAGGCAACGACGAACAGGGTGGTGGCCGGGTCCAGGTGGCGGATGGTCTCGGCCAGGTGGGTGCCGTCCACGTTGGAGACGAAGTGGACGCGCAATTCCGGGGACTGGTAGGGCTTGAGGGCCTCGCAGACCATAAGAGGTCCTAGGTTGGAGCCGCCGATGCCGATGTTGACCACATCGGTGATCCGGTCGCCGGTGTAGCCGCGCCAGGTGCCGCTGCGCACCTGATGCGTGAACGCCTCCATCTGTGCCAGGACGGCGTTGACCTGGGGCATGACGTCCTCGCCGTCCACGAAGATGGGCCTGTTGCTTCGGTTGCGCAGCGCAATGTGGAGGACGGCGCGGTCCTCGGTGTTGTTGATGTGCTCCCCGGCGAACATGTGCCGGATCCAGCCCCGAAGGTCCACCGCCGCGGCCAGGTCGAACAGTAGGCCTAGGGTTTCCTGGGTAACGATGTTCTTTGAATAGTCGACGTGAAGGCCAGCCGCGCGAAGGGTCATCTCGGAGGCCCGCTGGGGATTACGATCGAACAGATCGCGCAGGTGGACCTGGTGCATCTTGTCCCAATGGGTTTGCAGGGCGCGCCAAGCGGGGGTGTGGTTCACGAACGACATCTTTGGGTGCTCCTTCGCGTTGGGTCTCTTGGTTCCACGAACTGGTGAATCGAGTCGGGTCTGGCTCGGGACTGGCTCGCGTCTGGGGGGTCAGCCGTCCAGACCGTTGCGCCAGTCCTGGTCCTCTCGGTCGAACAGACGGTTGGCCTCGGCCGGGCCCCAGGTACCGGCCGGGTAGGTGTGAATGTAATCGCGCTCAGTGGCCCAGAGCTTGAGCACGGGATCGACCACCCGCCAGGCCCAGTTGACCTCATCGTATCGTAGGAAGAGCGAGTGGTCCCCCTCGATCACGTCCAGGATCAGGGCCTCGTAGGCGTCGATCTGGTCCGGGGCAATGGTGCAGGTGCTGGCATCAAGGCGCTCGGTCTGGGTGCGCATCTCCAGCCCCGGTTGCTTGACTTGGATCTCCAGGCGCATGCATTCGCTGGGCTGGATATTGAGCAGCAGCCAGTTAGGCTTGAGGCTCTCGATGGCCGTGTAGCGGAAGAGCTGCTGGGGCGGGTGCTTGAAACGGATGGCGATCAACGACTGGGTCTGCTCCAGGCGCTTGCCAGTGCGCAGATAGAAGGGGACGTTGCGCCAGCGCCAGTTGTCGATGTAAAGCTTGAAGGCGGCGTAGGTCTCGGTGGCGCTGTTGTGCCCCACGCCGGGCTCTTCCAGGTAGCCAGGGACCTTGTCCCGCCCTGCCTGGCCGGCGCGGTACTGGGCGCGGAAGGCATGTGCGTGCACCGCCTCCCGTGGGATCGGGCGGATGGAGCGCAGGACCTTGACCTTTTCGTCGCGCAGGGCCTCCGCGTCCAGGCAGGGGGGGGGCTCCATGGCCACCAGGGTGAGCATCTGCAGGAGATGGCTCTGGATCATGTCGCGCATGGCCCCAACCCCATCGTAGAAGCCTGCCCGCTCCTCGATCCCGCGCGCCTCACGGTGGGAGATCTGGACGTGGTCGATGTAGTTGCGGTTCCACAGGGGTTCGAGCAGGAGGTTGGCGAAGCGGAAGACCAGGATGTTCTGGACCGTGCTCTTTCCCAAATAATGGTCGATCCGGTAGATCTGGTCTTCGGTGAAGTGCCGGCGCAGGCGGTCGTCCAGGATCTCCGAGCTCTCCAGGTCGAAGCCAAAGGGCTTCTCCACCACCAGGCGCGACCAACCCTGCTGCTGCCCGCTGAGCCCGCAGGCGGCAAGGTGCTGCGCCACCTCACCGTAGTGACGGGGGGCGATGGCGAGGTAGAAGATCAGGTTGGGCGGCAGGGTGGCATCATTGCGCAGGCGTTCGCCCAGGCGCCCGAAGGTCGCCGGGTCCTGTAGGTCACCGTTGACGAAGCCCAGGCGCTCGCCCAGGCGCGCAGCGGCTTGGGCATCCAGCCCGGCCCCGATGCGCTCGGCGAGGGTCTGCATCACCTCGGCCCGCCAGTCCGCATCCTGCCAGGCGCGCCGGCCGAACCCCAGGATCCGCGTCTGCGGCGCGAGCCGGCCCGCCCGTTCGAGGTGATAGAGGGCGGGTAACAGCTTGATGCGGGCCAGGTTCCCGGTGGAGCCGAAGATCACAAGCGTACAGGCTTCGTTCATCGCGAGGACTCCCCTGGGGGCGAATTGTGATAAGTTGGTTTCTTCCAAACCGCATGGTGCGGTTCTGGCAGAAACACGCGACGTCCAGCGCCGAACTATGGACCAGTCTACGCCTTCCCCGAGGTCTGCTCCCCAGTCCAAACCCCAGGCCAAAGGTGGGGGGCTGCGGGTCCTGATGGCCAGCAGCGAGGCCCACCCGCTGATCAAGACCGGCGGCCTCGCCGACGTGGCGGCCAGCCTGCCCGCCGCCCTGGTCGAACTGGGGCACGACGCCCGGCTTATTATCCCAGCCTACCCCAGGGCGGTAAAACAGGTTCGCGAGCCCAAGCCGCTGTGCGAGGTTCGCGTGCAGGGCAGCCATGAGGGGGTGCGGATCCTGGTGGGGCGTCTCCCGGACACTCTGCTCCCGGTCTACCTGGTCGAGGCCCCCGACCATTTCTGCCGCGAGGGGAGCCCCTACACGGACCTGTCCGGGCGCGACTGGGGCGACAATGCCGAGCGCTTCATGCTCTTCAACCGGGTTCTCGCGCGCATCGCCATGGGGCTGCCGGCCCTGGGCTGGCAACCCCAGGTCCTGCACTGCAACGATTGGCAGACGGGTCTGGCGCCGGCCCTGCTCCAAGACACCCCGGAGCGTCCCGCCACCGTCTTCACCGTGCACAACCTTGCCTATCAGGGGCTCTTCGACCGCGCCACCTTCGACCGCCTGGGGCTGGCGCCCGGGTTGTGGGCCGTCAACGGGATCGAGTTCCACCAGCGCATGTCGTTCATCAAGGGCGGTCTGGTCTTCTCCGACCTGGTCAACACCGTGAGTCCCACCTACGCAGACGAGGTGCGCACGCCGCGCTATGGCTGCGGGCTCGACGGCCTGCTGCGCCAGCTCGGCAGTCGCTTCCGGGGGATACTGAACGGCATCGACTATCGCGCCTGGGACCCCCAGACCGACTCGCTCATCGCCCAAAACTACGGGGCCGAGACATTCCACCTCAAGGTGGAGAACAAGCTCAGCCTCCAGCGGGAGGTTGGCCTCCCGCGCAACGAGCGCGCATTGGTCTTCGGCTACATCGGCCGGCTGGTGGAGCAGAAAGGGGTCGACATGATCCTGGACATCCTGCCGCGCCTGCTCGACCGGCACGATGTCCAGGTGGTCCTCCAGACCACCGGGGACCTGCGCATGGAGCGGGTCCTTCAGGACCTGTCTCATGCGCACCCAGACCAAGTGGCCGTGCGCGCCTCCTACGATGAGGCCCGGGCCCACCGCATCGAGGCGGGTTGTGACGCCTTCCTCATGCCTTCCCGTTTCGAGCCCTGCGGCCTCAACCAGATCTACAGCCTGCGCTACGGGACTCTGCCGATCGTCCGGCGTACGGGCGGTTTGGCGGACACCGTCGTGCACGCCTCACCCGAGCACTTGGCCGATGGGTCAGCGACCGGGTTCCTGTTCGATGAGCCGACGGCGGAGGCCCTGTGGGGGGCCGTGGACCAGGCTCTGACCCTGTATCGAGAGCGGCCTGACCAATGGCGGCTCATGGCCTTGAAGGGGATGGCCCAGGATTTCAGTTGGGAGCACAGCGCCGCCGAGTACGAGCGGCTTTACGGGGAGGCCTTGGCGGAGCGCCGCAGGGCAGTGACCGCGGCCTGACGCGGCGTCCGGCGAGGGGAAGGGTTCGCTGTCTCTGGGATGGCTCAGGCTGCCTGGGCGGGGATGGCGTCGCCGGTGCGGAGCACCCGGTTGTGCTCGTCTAGATAAACCAGGCTGGGCCTGAAGGCCTTGGCCTCGGCTTCGTCCATGGCGGCATAGGCGCAGATGATGACCCGGTCGCCTGGGGCCGCCTTGTGGGCTGCCGCCCCGTTCACGGAGATGACGAGGGAGCCGGACTCGGCACAGATTGCGTAGGTCGTGAAACGTTCACCGTTGGTCACGTTGTAGATCTGGATCTGCTCATACTCGCGGATCCCCGCCAGCTGCAACAGGTGCTCGTCGATGGCGCACGAGCCCTCGTACTCCAGCTCGGAATGGGTCACGCAAGCGCGATGCAGCTTGCACTTGAGCAATGTGAGTTGCATTGCCAACCTCCTCGGGTGGACCCTGGGTCCAAGGTCTGGACTC
>JBFZCW010000129.1:0-3366 GCA_041307765.1 Chromatiaceae bacterium | reverse complement strand
CAGGGGATCGCCTGGCGACGGATGGGCGTCAAGGCGGACCTGACCGGGCCCTTCCTCGCACCGCAAGGCAACGTCCGCTTGGAGCTGGACGGGCCCTCGGCTGGCGAAGTCACCCTTGACCGGCTGACGGCGACCGTCGAGGGCGATCTGGCCCGGCTGCGCTTCGATGCCGAGTTGGACGGCCTGCGCGCCCCCGGCTGGTTGCCAGAGACGGCTGCGACGGTGCCGCTGCGGGTCGCGGGGGAACTGACCGCTGACGACCCAGCGCTGCCCTTCCGACTCACCGTCCGCCATCCCCTGCTCGACCTCACGGCGGAGGGCGGGGTGACCGCGAGATCGGGCCAGGCGACCCTGAGCCTGCCGGATCTCGCGTCCCTGGCCGCCCCCAGTGGGGTGGACTTAGCCGGCAGCGCGCGCTTCGATCTCCAGGGCGCGGCGGACGACCAACCCCGGTTGGACACCACCGGGGAGCTTAAGCTGACGCGGGCACCCGGGCCCCGCCCTGAACTGATCAGGGGCCTGCTCGGTCCGACGGCACGGCTCGCACTCTCGGTTCGGCGTGACGGCGACGCCTGGCAGGTCTCCTTTGCCCGGGTCGACGGCGCTCGGATCAAGGCCAGCGTCCAGGGCCGGGCGGCGAGCGACTCTGTGGCACTGGGCTGGACCCTGGACCTGTCCGACCTCAGCATACTGGCCCCTGGCTGGTCCGGGCAGGTTCAGGCCCAGGGGGATATTGCGGGGGATCCGGCGGCGCCCGAACTGGTCGCCGATCTGACCCTGGACGCAGGCCACCCGAGTGCTGGCCGAGGTCGGGTCACCGGGCGAATGGAGGCGAGGCTCGCGGAACCCAGCGGGTCGCTCGATCTCCGTGGCGACTGGGCCGGGCAGCCGGCCGCGGTGAGCATCCAGGCGGGGCGCTCCAAGGATGGCGGTCTGGACCTTGCGTTCGGCGATAGCCGC
Source organism: Chromatiaceae bacterium (assembly GCA_041307765.1). Lineage (GTDB taxonomy): Bacteria > Pseudomonadota > Gammaproteobacteria > Chromatiales > Chromatiaceae > DYRB01. The sequence continues at coordinate 2,406 of JBFZCW010000129.1, read as the reverse complement.
TGGGCCAGCGTCAATGCCTCCGGCAGCCTGCGCCTGGCAAGCGGGGCGACCCTGCCGCAGGGGACGGTGCGATTCAGTGCCGAGCGCCTGGCCGATCTCGACCTGCTGATCGCACCCTGGGTTGGGCAGGAATCCAGCCCCGGACTGGCCGGGCGCCTGAGTGCGCGTCTGACCCTCACGGACGCGGGCATCGGGCTGGTGGACGTCGAAGGTGACGGACTCAAGCTCCCCGGATCGGTTGGGATCGGCACGTTTGCGCTGAGCGCCCGGGTGACCGAGCCCCTGGGGACCGCCCAGACCCAGGCAACGCTGCGCTTGGGCGGGCTCGCGCTTGGGGAGGTCGGCGGGGATCTGTCGCTGACCGCCCAGGGCCCTGCTGCCGCCCTCGACCTGGTGGCAGACGCCGGGCTCACCACGCCGACAGGTCCGGTCAAGCTGGCGGCGGGTGCACGTCTGGACGCCCCCGCCCGTCGCCTGGCGCTCCAACGTCTGGAGGCCCAGGTGCGCGGCGAGACCTTGAGCCTGCTGGCCCCTGCGGTCCTGGATTTCTCTGGCGGCCTCGCGGTGGACCGCCTGCGCCTGGGACTGCGGCAAGGTCGGGGTCGAGGCGGCACCCAGGCGTCGGTCGAGATCGCCGGACGGATGATGCCGCGGCTCGACCTCACGGCGACCCTCGCCGGCCTGCCCCTGGATCTGGTGCGGCTCGTCGCGGCGGACCTACCCTTGACCGGTACCTTGGGCGCCGACCTGCGCCTGACCGGGTCCCTGGACGCCCCGTTGGGCTCGCTCCGCGCCCAGGCGACCGGCCTGCGCCTGACCGAGGGCGCGGGCCGCGGCATACCGCCGGCCCAGGTCCAGCTCAGGGTGGACCTCGCGCCCGGCAGCGCTCAGATTGATGCGCGGGCCGAGACTGGACCGCGCACGAATCTGCATGTGCATGGGCGGATCGGGGGACGCCCGCCGTTCACATCGGGGACGCTGGCGCTGCGCGCCGAGGGGCGGGTCGATCTCGGCCTGCTCGACCCCCTGCTGACCAGCGGGGGCCGTCAGTTGAGCGGAGGGGCCGTGCTCAATACGGCCATCACCGGCACCCTCGGCGCACCCCGCCTGGACGGCACCCTGCGCCTCACGGACGCGGCCCTGCGTGATCGGGCCATCGGTCTGGCCCTGACCGGGGTCGAGGGGACCCTGGTCCTCGCGGGCGACACAGTGCGTGTGGAGCGCATCGCTGGTCAGTCTGGGCGGGGAAGCATCGAGCTGTCCGGTCGCGTTGGCGTCTTGGTGCCCGGGCTACCGGTCGACCTGCGCCTCGTGGCGCGCAATGCCCGGCCGGTGCAACTGGACCAACTGGATATCCAGGGGGACGCCGACCTGCGGCTCTCCGGACGCGCGGCCGAGCGCCTGACCGCGGCCGGCATGGTGCGCCTCAGCCGCGTCGAGGTCCGCCTGCCGGATCGGCTGCCCGCCACCATCGCAACCCTGCAGGTCCGGGAGCGCGGCGGGGTCGGTCGCGCAGCCACGGCGGCGGCGCCTGTTTCGCCCACTTTGTCCCCAGACCTCGCGCTCGACCTGGTCCTGTCCGCACCCCGTGCGGTCTATGTGCGCGGTCGCGGCGTCGATGCGGAACTGGGCGGCGAGGTGCAACTGCGGGGGACCTCGGCAGACCCGGTGATCAGCGGCGGCTTCGATCTGCTGCAGGGCGAATACAATCTGGTGGGTCAGGTCCTGCGTTTCACGCGCGGGCGCATCGGCTTCGAGGGGGCGCAAGGGATTGATCCGACCCTCGATCTGGAGGCGCGCACCACCGCGGCCGGGAGCACGGCCATCCTGGCCGTCCTGGGCACTGCGAGTAAGCCGCGCATTGAGCTGCGGGGGGAGCCCCCGCTGCCCCAGGACGAAGTCCTGTCCCGGCTGCTCTTCGGGGTCGCCGGCGGGCGGCTCTCGCCGTTGCAGGCCGCCCGGATCGGGATGGCGGCCGCGTCGCTTGCGGGTATCGGCGGGGGAGAGGGTCTATTCGGGCTTGGAGTACTCGACCGGCTGCGCACCGGGCTCGGACTGGAGCGCCTGTCGCTGGGCACCGACGCGCAGGGCGGGGCCACCGTCGAGGGCGGGCGCCAGCTCACGGACCGCATCTATGTGGGTGCCCGCCAGGGTGCGCGGGTGGGTGAACCTCAGGGGGTGCTGCGCATCGGCATCACGCCGCGGATCAAGCTGGAAGCGGATGTGGGCGCCACCGGCGGCACCCGGGCGGGGGCCGCCTATGAGCGCGAATACTGAATCCGGGCCATGGCGCTCGGCCGGACCCTGCAACGTCGAGCCGGACCGGGCATCCGCCTCGGCCGGAATCTTTGGCTCGCACCAGCGGTCGGCGACGGATTGAACGTTCGGGACGGGGTGAATACCCCG
>JBFZCW010000128.1:0-9199 GCA_041307765.1 Chromatiaceae bacterium | reverse complement strand
CGCCCCCCGACTCCAGCGCGACCTCCCGTTGCTGGGCACATCCCTGGTGGGGTCCGCCCGCCAGTCGTGCGCCCGCCGGCTCAAGGCCCTCTGGCTCCGGTGCATCGGCCGCCGGGCGGAAGCAAAAAACCACCCGTGGCTGCGGCCCGTCCCCCTGGCAACCAGCCCGGAAGGCCTGGACTGAAACCCTCGGGACCGGGGGGTGGGCCCAAGGTTAAGCCCAAGCAGCCCGAGAAGCCTGGTGTGCCTGCCGCTTTGCCAGGCGCGCCGGGACCGCGCCCCGGCTGACGGTTGCTCAGGCGCCGAGGTTGTCCGCCGCGAAGCCCCAGTTGACCAGCTTATCGAGCACGGCCTTGACGTAGTCGGGTCGCCGGTTCTGGTAATCGAGGTAGTAGGCGTGCTCCCAGACGTCGATGGTCAGGAGGGGCCTCATGCCCCGGGTCATAGGCGTCTCGGCGTTCGGGGTCTTCACAACCTTCAACTGGTCTCCGTCGAGCACCAGCCAGGCCCATCCGCTGCCGAACTGTGAGGTCGCGGCCGCTGCCAGCTCCTTCTTGCAGCCGTCCAGCCCGCCGAACGCGGCCTCCATCTTCGCCTTGAGGGCGGCCGGCGGTTCGCCGCCTCCGTTCGGCCGCAGGCTCTGCCAGTAGAAGCTGTGGTTCCAGACCTGGGCCGCATTGTTGAAGAGCGCGGCCTTGTCCGCCTGCCCCGTCGTACGGGTGATGATCTGCTCTAAGGGGAGGTCCGCATACTCAGTCCCCGCGGTCAGCTTGTTGAGGTTGTCCAAATACCCCTTGTGATGCTTCCCGTAATGGAAGCCTATGGTCTTGGCGGAGATGACGGGCTCCAGGGAATTTTCCGCCCAGGGGAGGGGCGGCAAGGCTTTGGGCTCGGATGCCCGCGCGGCGGCGCTGACGCCTCCCATGGAAAACAGGATCGCGGCGCCTGCCGATGCCTTTAGGAAACCGCGGCGGCTCAGGGAGATGGTGTTGTCTTGCTCGGACATGATGGCGACTCCTGAGGGTCGAAGCTCAGTCGATGGCCCGGGATGGGGACTGCGGGGGCAAGGGTGAAGGGGCCGGTCTCACCCTGGATTCGGAACGGCGGGATCCAACCTTCCGATGGTTTGGCGCAGGAGCGCCGCACCTCAAGTCCGGAATCGTCGACCGCCGCCGATATTGCCGAAGTCGGCGGATCGCCCGGCCGCAGCCCAGCCCACTCGCCGCATTTCCAGCTGGACCTGCGGACGGGTGCGACTGGATTATAGATCCAACAGTGGACCCGGCCAGGGGCCGACATCTCGTCAAGTAGCGTCTCTGGCCTCGGTCAACGGGTTCGACACATCCTCGATCTAGCGATATTGGAAGACCTCATGTGCCCACGAGTTGCCGCCCTTTTGCTTCTCTTGCCTCTGATCCAACCGATTTCGGCCGCGGGCGGCGAGCAACTCGTCCCTGGCGCCCTGGAGGTGGTGGCCGAGCTGCCCATCAACCCTGGCAACCTGGCGGTGACCGCCGACGGGCGGGTCTTCGCCACCGTTCACCAGTTTCGCCGGGCCGGTGCCCAGTTGATCGAGGTCACGGGGGCCGAGAGCTATCGCCCCTGGCCCGACCTGCCCTGGAACGGCGCCTTCGGCTCAGGACCGGAGGTGCTGAACAGCGTGCTCGGCATCGCCATCGACCGCAAGGGACGCCTGTGGGTGCTGGACAACGGCCTGGGCGACCCGCCCCAGACGCCCAAGCTGGTCGCCTTCTCCATCGCCGACGGGAAGCCCGTCTACCGCTATGACTTCCCGCCCGAGACCGGGCCAGCCGGGAGCTTTCTCAATGACCTGGCGGTGGACGACGAGCGAGGTTTCGTCTACATCGCCGACGTGGGCGGTGCAGGCGAGCCGGCGTTGGTCATTGTGGACATCAACACCGCTAGCTCGCGCCGTTTCAGCGCCTCCCCAGCCCTGCGGGCGGAGGACCTGGACCTGGTGGTGGAGGGGCGCGTGATCGGGACCAAGGGGATCGACGGGAAGCTCAAGCCGGCGCGCATCGCGGTGAACCCAATCACCCTGTCGGTCGACGGCGAGACCCTCTACTTCGGGGCCATGAATGGCGAGACCTGGTACCAAGTCCCCGCCCGGCTGCTGCGCGAGGGCGCGTACGACACGGCGATCGCGGCCGCCATCGTGAAGGCGGGTCCCAAGCCGATGTCGGACGGGGCATCGACCGATGCCGAGGGCAATCACTATTTCACCGACCTGGCAAACAACGCCATCACCGCCCTGCACCCGGACGGCCGGCTCGAGACCCTGGTCCAGGACGAGCGGCTCATCTGGCCGGACGCCCTGAGCTTCGGCGAGCCTGGCTGGCTCTACATCGCCGTGAATCAGCTCCACCGCGCCCCGATGCTGAACGGGGGCGTCGAAGGGGCCGAGCCTCCTTTTCACGTCCTGCGGGTCTACACGGGCACCGAGGGGATCGCCGGGCGTTAATGTGCGAGCCGATCTCGGATCCAGGTCCGTGGAGCGCTTTCAGAGAGTAGGCATCCGCGAACCATTTCGCTGATGCGCGACAAGTCGCCCCCACCAGGGGTGTTGCGGTTGATTAGACAGCACATCGATTCGGCGTAGACTTTCGGTCGAGCCGCCGGCAGACGGTTCGCGTCGCTGCGATGACAGCCGGGCAACATCGATAGACACCCGCCAGGAGGAGCCATGTTCGAATCAGCAGAATTGCGTCAGGAGGTCAGCAAGGCGGACTACGACGCCGCCGTTCCGGCGTTGCGGGAGGCCTTGCTCGATGCCCAGTACGATTTGCTCTCGGCGAAGGACTTCCCCGTCCTGATCATCATCGGTGGCATCGAGGGTGCCGGGAAGAGCGAGACGGTACAGACCCTGAACGAGTGGCTCGACCCCCGTCACGTCCATACCCACGGGTTTCTCATGCCCACGGACGAGGAGGCGGAGCGCCCGCCCATGTACCGCTTCTGGCGCGCCCTGCCGCCGAAGGGGGAGATGGGCATCTTCTTCGGGTCCTGGTATTCCCTGCCGATGGTCTCGCGCGTCCTGGGCGATGCCAGCGACGCCGATCTCGACCGGTCCATCAATGTGATCCGACACCTCGAGCGCATGCTGCACAACGAGGGGGTGCTGATCCTCAAGTTCTGGCTGCACATCTCGGAGCGCGAGCAGCGCAAGCGTCTTAGTGCCCTGGAGGCGGACTCCGATACCCGCTGGCGTTATACCAAGACCATCGAGCGGCTTGCGGAGCGGTACGACGAGGTCCGCGATACGGCCGAGAAGATGCTCCGGGAGACCAGCACGGGCGAGGCGCCCTGGACAGTCATCGACGGCCACGACCACAGACATCGCACCTTGGCCCTGGGGAAGGCCCTGCTCGACGTGCTGCGCCGCCGGCTCGACGCGCCCGAGGCGGAGCGCCTGGTGACGGCGGCCCCCGTGACTGCCCAAGGCGGGAACGTCCTGTTGATTCGCAGCCTCGACCTCGCACAGCGTCTGGAGCGCGAGGAGTACCGGGAACTGCTCGACAAGTACCAGGGGCGCTTCGCCCGTCTGGTGGGCAGCAAGGCCTTCCGCAGGCACTCCCTGGTCCTGGCCTTCGAGGGCTCGGACGCGGCTGGCAAGGGGGGGGCGATCAGGCGAGTGACAGGGGCGCTCGATGCGCGTCTCTACCAGATCGTTCCCGTGGCGGCGCCGACCGAGGAGGAGCGCGCCCAGCCCTATCTGTGGCGCTTCTGGCGGCACGTGCCGGGTCACAGCGGTATCGCCATCTTCGACCGGACCTGGTTCGGGCGGGTCCTGGTGGAGCGCGTGGAGGGCTTCTGCAGTGAGGCCGACTGGATGCGCGCCTACGACGAGATCAACGAATTCGAGGAACAGCTCGTCGGCAACGGCACCATCCTGTGCAAGTTCTGGCTCCAGATCAGCAAGGACGAGCAGCTCAAGCGCTTTCAGGAGCGCGAGAAGACCGGCTTCAAGCGCTTCAAGATCACCGAGGACGACTGGCGCAACCGCGACCGCTGGGAGGACTATGAACGGGCCGTGGCGGAGATGGTGGACCGCACCTCGACGTCGCTGGCCCCCTGGAACCTGGTCGAGGCCAACGACAAGTGGTTCGCCCGGGTGAAGGTGCTAAGGACCATCTGCGAGGCGCTGGAAAAGGCGCTCTAGCCGCATTGACAGAGGCGACGCCTGCGCCTGGCATTGGCCAGGTCCGGCGCGTCTTGACCTGACCGGGAAGCCATCGGGTGACCGCGGCTCAGGAATCTATGAGGTGGGATTCGATTCCAGGCCGTCCCGCGCCGACCGCTGCTGGAGGATCCTGTCCGGCTGAATCCCAGCCGACGGTGGGACCGGGTCCTGCCGGCGCGCCGTCTGGTACACTGCGCCCCCCGGGAGCGGCAGGCACCCTGCCGCTGGCCGGTCGGACGAGGGACCAGAGGATTCGTATGCGACAACGCACGGTCGGCTTGGTGGTCGGAGCCATCTTGGGCTCTGTGCTTGGCTTCGGCCTGGGACTGACTACCTATCCGGCGCTCTTCCCCGCTCAAGGGGGTGGTTCGGCGGCGCCCCCCGTCGCCAGCGGGCCTGCAGTGGCCGCGGGGACCTTCACCCACGCGGACCCGCGGGACCCGGTTCACTATGGCGCGGGGTCGGTGACCCTCGCCCCTGGGTTGGTCGCGCTTGGAGCGGACTTCGAGGTCGGCCCCGGGCCGGGTTATCGGCTCTACCTGGTCCCATTGGCCGAGATCGGACCCGACACCCGGGTGGATGAGACCATGTTCATCGACCTGGGACCGCTTCAGGGGTTCGCCGGGGCTCAGGGCTACGCCGTCCCGGCTGGTCTCGACCTGGCCGGCTATCCCTCGGTCGTGGTCTGGAGCACGCACTTCAACGTGCTGATCTCGGCGGCGGCCCTGCGCCCGGTCTCAGGTGGCGGCTAGGCTCTGTATTCAGCCCAAGAGGCCGTACCCGGTGTCCAGACCCATTCCGTTTGTCTTCCTAGCGCTGTTGGTCGCCGTCAGCGCCGCCCTGTCGGGCTGCGCCATGTTCCCGGGGGGGGCCCAGGGGCCGGCCATGCGCCTGGCGGGGGTCATGTCGGACATCTATGTCACGGTCATGCTGGAGCGGCTCTTCGCTGCCGGCGACCCGCGCGATGCCGCCCGCTATCTGGTGGAGCGTCAGAGCGACAAGATGCAGCGCGTGGAGCAGATGCTGGCCGGGCGTTACACAGACGCCTTCAGCGAGCCGGAGCTGGGGGAACTGGTCGCGTTCTTCGATAGCCCCCTGGGGCGCAAGGCCCAGGCGACCTACAGCAGCGTCTTCTACGGGGCCCTGGCGGAGCGGGGGCGCCCGGCGGATGTCCGAAAGCGCATGGGCCAGCGTCTGGCGGCGCGCTTCAAGGCCACCTTTACCGTCGCCGAGCTGAAGGAGGTGAACCGCTTCTTCGCGAGCCCTCTGGGCAAGAAGTGGCGTGCCAAGGGCTCTGAGATCGACCGGGACCTGTTCGCCGACCAGGACATCCGCGTCCTGCGCCAGGTGGCGGAGCTGGAGTGCATGGTCGACACTCTGACCCCAGAGGTCCGCCGCCAGCGCATACAGCGCTCCAACCCGGAGGCCAGTGTCGCCGTTATCCTCGGGCAGCAGTCGGCCCTCATCGACGCCGCCGGCGAGTCCTGTGCCTGTACCGTAGGCAAGCTTGTCGGCAAGCTGGACGTGAAAGGCATGTGGCGCCTCTCGCCTGCCAAGCGCGCCAAGCAGCGGGCGCAGATCTTTGCATCAGGGGTCTGCCGGGCGCCCACTGCGGCCCAAGCGGCCGCAGCACCGGCCGCAGCCCCCGTCCTAGGGGTCCACTAACCGGGGCCGGGCTCCCCCGATCAGCCCCGCCGCCCGGGCCGGCGCGACGGTCGCATGGGCGTGGTTCCCCCCGGGCCATCGTCCCTAGGCCTGCGCTGCCCCTCCGGGACCCGTCCCGTCCCCGCCGGCTGGAAGGCCGGCACCAGGTGGCGCTTGCCATTGCCGATCAGGTCCGCCCGTCCCATGGCCTTGAGGGCGTCGCGCAGGAGCGGCCAGTTTTCCGGGTCGTGGTAGCGGAGGAATGCCTTGTGCAGGCGCCGCTGCTTCAGGCCCCGAACCACCTGGACCGCCTCCGAGTCCCGCCCGACCCGTTTCAGGGGATTCTTTCCCGTGTGGTACATGGCCGAGGCGATGGCCATGGGGGTCGGCAGAAATGCCTGCACCTGGTCGGGCCGAAAGCCATTCGTTTTGAGCCAGAGGGCAAGTTCCAGCATGTCCGTGTCGCTGGTCCCCGGGTGGGCGGCGATGAAGTAGGGGATCAGGTACTGCTCCTTGCCCGCATCCCGGGAGAATCGGTCGAACAGGGCCTTGAAGCGGTCGTAGGCGCCAATGCCGGGCTTCATCATTTTGGAAAGCGGGCCTGGCTGGGTGTGCTCCGGGGCGATCTTGAGGTAACCCCCGACGTGGTAGGTGGCCAGCTCCCGGATATAGTCCGGTGAGCGCACCGCCAGGTCATAGCGCAGCCCCGAGGCGATCAGGACCCGCTTGACCCCGGGCACGGCGCGGGCCTTGCGGTAGAGCCGGATGAGGGGCCCGTGGTCGGTGTCCATGTTGGGGCAGATGTCCGGGTAGACACAGGACAGGCGCCGGCAGGACGACTCGATCTTCGGGTCCTTGCAGTTGAGCCGCCACATGTTCGCGGTGGGCCCGCCCAGGTCCGAAATGGTCCCGGTGTAGCCCGGGGTGCGGTCCCGGACCTCCTCGATCTCGCGCAGGATGGAGTCCTCGGAGCGGCTCTGGATGATGCGCCCCTCGTGCTCGGTGATGGAGCAGAAGGTGCAGCCCCCGAAGCAGCCGCGCAGGATGTTGATCGAGAAGCGGATCATCTCCCAGGCCGGGATGCGTGCCTGGCCATAACCCGAGTGCGGCTTGCGGCTATAGGGCAGCTCGTAGACCCGGTCCAGCTCTGCGGTGGTCAGCGGAATGGGCGGGGGGTTGAGCCAGACATCCCGGTCCCCGTGGGCCTGGACCAGGGCCCGCGCATTGCCGGGGTTAGTCTCCAGGTGGAAGACCCGGGAGGCGTGGGCGTAGAGCAAGGGGTCGGCGCGCACCTGCTCGTAGGAGGGCAGGCGGACTGCGGTATGGCCGCGGTCCAGGTGGCGCGGGCGGCGGTGGAAGGTGATGGGCTGGGCGGCGACAGCCCCGCCGCCCCCGGGACGCTGTGCCAAAAGCCCCTCGCCTTGGAGGGGAGAGGGGTTGGGGCGGGGGGCGGATACCGCGGTCTTACTCGACTCGCACCCCGCAGGCTCCGCGGCATAAGGGTCCGGGTGCGCCTCCACCCGGCCCGGATTGTCGATCTGGGTCGAGTCGATGACCGCCCAGCCCTCTGGGAGTTCGCGGCGGATGAAGGCCGTCCCGCGCAGGTCTCGGATCTCGGCGATGGGTTCCCCACGGGCCAGGCGGTGGGCCAGCTCGACGACGGCCCGCTCCGCGTTGCCGTAGATCAGCAGGTCGGCCTTGGAGTCCACCAAGGCTGACCGGCGCACCTTGTCGGACCAGTAATCGTAGTGGGCGATGCGCCTCAGGCTTGCCTCGATCCCGCCGATGACGATGGGGACCTCGGGAAACGCCTCCCGGGCGCGCTGGGCATAGACCACCACCGAGCGGTCCGGGCGCCGCCCGGGCTCGCCGTCCGGGGTATAGGCATCGTCGCTGCGCGCCCGCCGGTCGGATGTGTAGCGGTTGACCATGGAGTCCATGTTTCCCGCCGTCACCCCGAAGAAGAGGTTGGGCCGGCCCAGGCGGGTGAAGTCTGCCTTCGAGGTCCAGTCCGGCTGGGTGACGATACCGACCCGAAACCCCTGGGCCTCCAGCAGGCGCCCGATGATCGCCATGCCGAAACTCGGGTGGTCCACATAGGCATCGCCGGTGACGATGATCACGTCGCAACTATCCCAGCCCAGCCGCTCCATCTCCTCCAGGGAAACGGGCAACTCGGGCGCCGGACCGAGGCGGTGGGCCCAGAACTTGCGGTACGAGAAGAGGCTGGGGGCTGTGTCCATGGATGCGGGCCGGGAAGGGAAGGGGACAATCGACGCATTGTAGCCCCAAGCCGCTCGGCCAAATCCCGATGGTAAACCTGCCCTTGCGGCCGGTTTCAGGTCCTATTGGTTGAAGCCCCGGGGCGCGCAGCCGTCCGCGCATCACGGCGAACGGCACTGCCTCATCGGCCGTCACTTGCCGCCAGTCCGGACAAGTGCGGCTGAAGCGTGCGCCCCGGGGATCCGGCAGCTCCGATCAGGCCTTGCGCCCGGATGAGATCAGGGCGTAGAGGATGGCGCCGATGATGGCCCCGACGATGGGGGCGACCCAGAAGAGCCAGACCTGACCGAGGGCCTCGGGGTGGCCGTTGAGGGCGAGGACCAGGGCCGGGCCCGTGCTGCGGGCCGGGTTGACCGAAGTGTTGGTCACCGGGATGGAGATCAGGTGGATCAGGGTCAGGCCGAGGCCGATGGCCAGGCCGGCGAATCCGCCCGCAGCGGCCTTGTCGGTGGCCCCGAGGATGATGATCAGGAACATGGCGGTCATGACCACCTCGGTGATCAGGGCGGCCATCATAGTGAACTTGCCCGGGGACAGGTCGCCGAAGCCGTTGACCGCCAGGCTGTTGGCCGCCAGGGTGAAGCCCTCGTGGCCCTGGAGGATGATCAAGAGGACGAAGGCCGCAGCGATGGCGCCCAGGACCTGGGCGATGATGTACACGGGCAGCTCGGCGAAGCTGAAACGCCCGCCCACCGCCAGCCCGACCGACACCGCGGGGTTCAGGTGGCAGCCGGAGATGTGCCCGATGGCGTAGGCCATGGTCAGCACAGTCAGACCGAAGGCCAGGGCGACGCCGACGAAGCCGATACCGAGGTTGCCAGCCTCCGGGTGCAGGAACACGGCGGCCAGGGCGGCGCTGCCGCATCCGCCCAGGACCAGCCAGAAAGTGCCGATCAGCTCGGCCAGGGAACGCTGAAACAGGGGCATAAGGGTCTCCTCTTTAGTACGGGGTGGGGTCGGTGTCTTGACCCGGGCAAGTGAGCCGGGTCAGGGTCTTGGGCTGTCTTGTCTGCCCCGCCGCCGCATCCTAAGGGACGGATTCATCGGACGCTGGTGCCGGAGCGCCCGGAA
>JBFZCW010000127.1:0-2584 GCA_041307765.1 Chromatiaceae bacterium | reverse complement strand
GGATCGCGAACGGCTCCTTTGCCTGCGCGCCGGGGCGCAGCTGCCGGCTGGACCTCGAGATCGACACCTCGGGCCTGGAGCCCGGCCGCGCTCACCAGGCCGGCGTGACGCTGATACCCGTGGGTGGCATGCCGGAAGTGGTGGCCGTTGAGGTCCGCGTGGCCGGCGCGGGAGTGGCGCCCGCGCAAAGCGGACGGCCAGTGGCGGCCATCGGGGTGAACCCCAGGAGGATAAGCCTTGGCCGCGTAGCCAGCGGCAGCCTCACCACCCAGGAAGCCAAAGTGACGGTCAGCAACACAGGTGGCGCCGCAGCCCAGGTGCGTGTGCAGGGCGCTCCTCCCTGGCTGTTGATCAAGCCCCACATATTTCGCCTGGCACCCGGCGCGCAACAGGTCGTCTCGCTCAGGGGGCGGGTGGACAAGGCGCGGTCGGGCAAGCACGACGTCAAGCTGACCTTCGCCGTGGACGGGGGTCACCATGTACCAGTCGACGTCGTGCTGGAGGTCAAGGGGAGAGGACTCTTCGGATGAGGGTCAGGCAGCGATGAGCTATTGGCTTTCCGTGGCCGGGCTCACGGACGTGGGCCGGCAGCGCGATCTGAACGAGGACAACTTTTATTTCAAGGTGGTCCAGGCCTCCGACGAGGGGCCTTTGGGGCTGTTTGTCGTGGCCGATGGCATGGGCGGGCACCTGGCGGGCGAGGTGGCCAGCCACTGGGCCGTGGGCACCCTCAAACGAGAACTAGCTCCCCTCTTCCGGCCCCAGGACACCTCGGCGACGCGGCGCCTGGACGCGGAAGCGCTGGCGGCGGTGGGCAGCGGCTTTACGGTGCGCCTGGAAGAGACCGACCTGGCCCGCCTGCTGCATCACGCCGTGGAGCGCGCCAACCAGGTGCTCCTGGGCTATGCCCGCACCCACAGCGAAGAGGCGGGCGACATGGGCTCGACCCTCACCCTGGCTGTGATCGAGGGAGAGCGGGTGACGGTGGCCCACGTGGGCGACAGCCGGGCCTACCTCTATCGCAAGGGCCAACTGCGGCAGTTGACCGAGGACCACTCGGTGCCCGGCGCCCTGCTCAAACAGGGCCGCATCGAGCCCGGCGAGCTGCAGGACCATCCGCACCGCCACATCCTGTACCGCAGCCTGGGACTCAAGCCCCAGGTCGACGTCGACATCTACTCGTCCCTCGTCCTCGAGGTGGGCGACAGCCTGCTCCTCTGCTCCGACGGGCTGTGGGACATGGTCTATCCCAATGAACGTCTGGCTGGCTACCTGGCCTCACAGGCCAGGCCTCTGGCCATCTGCCGTCGCCTGGTGAACGCGGCCAACGAGGCCGGCGGCGAAGACAACATCACCGTCCTGTTGGTGCGCATGGAGTCGAGACATGGATAGTTGTCCTCAGTGTGGGGCGCCGGTCAAACCGGCAGCTCGCTTCTGCACCCGCTGCGGGGTGCGGTTGGCGGCCGCCGGCCTGGCCGATGCCGCCCTTACCAAGACGTTGGACGTAGGCACGCCGCTGCAGGGCGGGCGTTATCAGATCATCGGCCAGCTGGGCCATGGCGGCATGGGCGCCGTCTACCTCGCACGTGACATGGAGCTGTTCGGCCGGCTGTGCGTCGTTAAGCAGATGCGCCCCTTCTTTGCCAGCCAGACTGAGCGCCGCAGGGCCGAGGACGATTTCAAGCGCGAGGCCGAAGTGCTGGCGCGCCTCAACCAGCCGGGTCACCCCCGCATCCCTGAAGTCTATGGCTATTTCGTCGAGGGGCTGGATCAGTTCCTGGTCATGAAGTACATCGAAGGCGAGAGCCTGGAGCGCCGCCTGGAACGCCTCAAGGGTCCCCTGTCCGAGACAGAGGTCGTGCGCTGCGGCCAGGAGGTGGCCAATGCCCTGGTCTATCTCCACAGCCGCAAGCCGCGGGCCGTGATTCACCGCGACATCAAGCCGGCGAACATCATCGTCGATCCCGAGGACCGGGTGTGGTTGGTGGACTTTGGCCTGGCCCGGGCGGCCGTCAGCAGCGGGGCGCGGGTGATGGTCGCCGGGGGCAAGACGGTGGCGGCCGGCACGCCCGGCTACACTCCCCTGGAGCAGTGGCAGATGCAGCCCTCTGTCAAATCGGACATCTATGCCCTGGGGGCGACGATGCACCATCTCCTCACGGCCAGCGATCCCCGCGATCGTTTTACCTCCTTCCCGGAGCTGGATTTCGAGATCCTGCGCTCCTTCTCTACCTTTGCGCCGCTATCGGAGGTGCGGCCCGACGTCAGCCCCGCACTGGCAACGCTGGTGGCCCGCTGCCTGGATCCCGACCCCCGGCACCGGCCCGCCGCGGACCAACTGGAGATCGAGCTGGGGGCCCTGGCACCTACCGGCAGCCGCTTTTTCGACACCGTCAAGCGCTGGAGTCCCACACTGGGCGAGATGCTGGGCAGCGCCCTGGCCAGTTTTGTGCGCGTCCTCTTTGGGCGCCCCGTGCCCGGAAGTCGCCTGGGTCCCAGAACTCCGGCTCCACCGGCCGAGCAGCAGCGCCCGGCGGTTCCCTGCCTCTACTGCCGCGGACAGGGCACCACCCGGGGAGGGCGT
>JBFZCW010000126.1:0-9698 GCA_041307765.1 Chromatiaceae bacterium | reverse complement strand
TGAGGGTCAGGGTGCCGGTCTTGTCCGAGCAGATCACCGTGGTGCTGCCGAGGGTCTCGACGGCCGCCAGCTTCTTGACGATGGCCCTCTGTTTGGCCATGCGCTGCATCCCCAGGGCCAGGGTCACCGTGACCACCGCCGGCAGCCCCTCCGGGATGGCGGCGACCGCCAGGGCGATGGAGGTCAGCAGGGTCTCCATCCAGGGCTGGCCGCGCAGCAGCCCAAGGATCAGGATCAGCGCGATGACCACCCCGGCGATGACCGCGAGCCGCCGGCCCAGGCCGTCGAGCTGGACCTGTAGCGGCGTGGGACCCGGCTCAGCCACCGCCAACATGCCGGTCAGCCGGCCCATCTCGGTGGCCATGCCCGTGGCGGTGACCAGGAGCTCCAAGCGCCCGCGGGTGACCACCGTGTTCATGTAGGCCATGTTGATCCGCTCGGCCAGCGGCCCCGTCGCCGGGACCTTGGCCTGGGCGTCCTTGCCCACGGGCTGAGACTCCCCGGTCAGGGTGGACTCGTCCACCTCGGCGTTGTGGGCGATGAGGAGTCGCCCGTCCGCGGGCACCCGGTCGCCAGCCTCCAGCAGGACCAGATCTCCGGGAACCAGCCCGGTCGCGGGGATCTCATGCACGCCGCCATCGCGGCGGACCCGGGCCGTGGGTGAGAGCATTTTCTTCAGCGCCGCCAGGGTGGCCTCGGCCCTGTGCTCTTGCCAGAAGCCGAGCAGGGCGTTGAGCACGACGACGACCAGGATCACCACCGCGTCCTTGAGATCGCCGATGGACCCCGCCAGGGCGGCGGCGGCGACGAGCACCAGGATCAGCAGGCTCTTGAACTGGTCCGCGAGCAGCAGCCACTTGGACCGGGGCGGCTTCTCCGCCAGACGGTTTTCCCCGTAGCGGGCGAGTCGCTCGCTCACCTGGGCTGCATCCAGGCCGTGGGCGGGGTCAGCGTGTAGCGCGTGGGCGGCGTCGGTACCGCTCAGGCTGTGCCAGGCCGTGTCTTCTGTGGTCATGACGCCTGCTCCGCCTCAGGGCTGGTCGCTCTTGGGAACGCCCGCGGCCTGCTTGGTCCCCTCGGCAATCCTGTCCATGAGCGCAAACAGCAGCCCAGACACCACCAGGGTCATGTGGGTGGCCAACTTCAGCCACACCTGGTCGTCGGTCATGGCGTCGCTCATGAAGATCCGCAGCAGCTCGATGGCGGAGATGGCGACGATGGAGCCGATGAGCTTCATCTTCAGTTCCGAGAAACCTACTTGCCCCATCCAGGAGGGTCGATCCTCGTGCTCCCCGATTTGCATGCGCGAGACGAAATTCTCGTAACCGGCGAAGACGATGATGACGAGCAGGTTGGCCACCAGGACCACATCGATGAGGGACAGCAGGGCGACGATCACCTCCCCGCCGGAACTGGTGAAGACCAGGGGGGCAAACTCGATGAACTCCTTGACGAACTTGACCAGCAGCAGGCCCAGCGCCAGGAGCAACCCGATGTAGAAGGGCGCCAGCAGCCAACGGCCGGCGAACAGAAAGGACTCCAGACGATTCTCGATGTGCATCAACCAGCGCTCCCTAATGACAGTTGCGGACCCGCCGCCCCATCCGGCGAGTGCTCCGGCAGCCGGCGGTCTGGCGCAAGCGGCTCGATAAACCCCTGCGGCAACATGGGGTGATGGCCCTGGAATCTCAACGGCGGGGCCGACGGGGGGCGGCCCTGAGCAGTCGGATTACGGGTGGGAATTGGGTGCGGAAGGGGCGCGGCAGGTCCCCCGGGTGGGTGTGTCAGTCCGCGCCGGTGGCCGCCTTGCCCTTGGCCTTGGCGCGGGCCTGGATGGTCTTGGAGTCGGCGGTCAAGGGGCGGTAGATCTCGACCCGGTCGCCGTCCTCCAGCGGGCTGTCGAGGCCGACGGCCTTGCTGAAGACGCCGACCTTCTGGGTCGCCAGGTCGATCTCGGGGAACTGGCGCAGGACGCTGGAGCGGTCGATGGCGTCCTGGACCTTGGACCCCTCGGGGAGATCGACCGTGGTCCAGAACTGGCGCTTGGGGTTGGCGTAGACGACGGCGATCTTCATGGCCTCCCCCTAGCCCGCGGAATGGGCGCCGGCCATCTGGATGGGCTTGCCGGCGCGGACATCGACCATGCGCTTGGCCACGACCAGCAGCCCCGTGACCAGGAAGCCGCCGGGGGGCAGGATCATCATGAGGACGCCCATGTGCTCGGGGAGCAGGCGCAGCTCCATGAACTTGAAGGCGGGGCCCAGCAGCAGGGCGGCGTCGGCGAAGAGGGTCCCGGAGCCCAGGACCTCACGCACGGCCCCGATGGCGGTGAGGGCCAGGGTGAAGCCGATCCCCATGAAGAGCCCGTCGGCCAGGGAGGGGAGGACGGGCTCGCGGGCCGCGAAGGCCTCCAGTCTGGCGAGCGGCAGGCAGTTGGAGACGATGAGTGGGATGAAGAGCCCCAGGACCTTGTAGAGCTCGTGCATCCAGGCGTTCATGGACAGGTCAACCAGGGTCACCATGGAGGCGACGATCAGGATATAGACCGGGATACGGACCTCCTGGGTGATCCAGCGCCGGAAGGTCGCCACCAGGAGGCTGGAGGCGGCCATCACCACCGCGGTTGCCAGCCCCATCCCCAGACCGTTGGTCGCCGTGTTGGTCATGGCCATGGTCGGGCACATCCCCAACAGCATAACCAGGACCCCATTGTTGTCCCAGAGCCCGTCGCGAGCGATGGTGCCGTAGCTATCGGACATCTTGGTGTACCTCGGTCAATTGCGTCTGATGCTCGGAAAAGAAGGCCAGGCCGTCGCGGATCGCCGCGACCACCCCGCGCGGGGTGATGGTGGCCCCGGTGAATTGGTCGAACTGTCCCCCGTCCTTCTTCACCTGCCACTTCTCGACCGGGGGGTTGCCCAGGGCCAGACCCCCGAAGCGTTGGATCCAGTCGCTCTTCTTGACCTCGATCTTATCACCAAGCCCTGGGGTCTCCCTGTGCGCCAGGACCCGGACGCCCAGGACCCGGCCATCGGCGCCGACCCCCAACATCATGCGGATCTGCCCTGCGTAACCGGTCCCGCTGACCTCGTAGGCGACGCCGGTCACGGCCCCGCGCTCGGTTGCGCGGTAGACGGTCACCTCCCGGCCCGGCTCGGCGGGGATGGTGAGAACGTCGGTCAGGAGGTCGTTGTCGTGGATGTCGTCCGGGATGACCTGGCCGAGGGAGGCCTGGCGGTCCTCGTTCGCGCGGGCGGCGATATCCGCCTCGGTCAGCCGGTTGGTGACGGCCAGCACTGCCCCGAAGCCTAGGCAGAAGCCGCCCAGGACGGCCCCGTGAAAGGCGAACCCGCGGTTCATCGGGCCGCCTTCTGCGCCAGGGGCTCGCCCTGGCGGGTCCGTCCAAAGCGACGCGGGCGGCTGTACTGGTCGATAATGGGGGTCAGCGAGTTCATCAGGAGCACCGCGAAGGCGACCCCCTCCGGGTAGCCGGCGAAGGTGCGGATGACCCAGGTGAGAACCCCCACCCCGATCCCGAAGGCGAGCTGTCCCGCCTTGGAGACCGGTGAGGTGACGTAGTCCGTGGCGATGAAGAAGGCCCCGAGGACGGCCGCCCCCGAGGTGATGTGGAAGAGCCCCCCGGCAAACCGGTCGGGGTCCAGGGCGTGGAACAGGGTCGCCATCACGAAGAGGGCCCCCAGCATCCCCACCGGGATGTGCCAGGAGATGATCCGCCGGGCCATGAGGAAGAGCCCGCCGGCCAGGATCAGGACCAGCGATGTCTCCCCCAGGCTGCCGGCACGCAGCCCTAGGGCCATGTCCATCAGGTCCGGGACCTGGGGCAGGGACTGGGCGACGGGGATGCCACGGGAGAGCTCCGTCTTGACGAATCCCAGGGCCGAGGCGGCGGTCACCGCGTCCGGCATCTGGCCGCCGAAGGTGATGGCCCAGCCCTCGGCGAGGCTGGGGGAACCGGCGGCGAAGAGCGGGTGGGGTGCGACCCAGGCCGTCATCACCACGGGGAAGGAGACCAGCAGGGCGACCCGAGCCACCATGGCCGGGTTGAAGAGGTTCTGGCCCAGGCCGCCGAAGGCGTGCTTGGCCAATGGGATGGCGAAGACAGCCCCGAGGACCCCAGTCCACCAGGGGGCCCATGGAGGGAGGCTCATCGCCAGCAGCCAGCCGGTGAGGATGGCCGAGCCGTCGCTCAGGCGCGGCCAGACCGGGCGGTCGGCGAGCCCCAGGGAGATCGCCTCGGCCGCCGCGCAGGAGGCGACGGTGACGGTGAACAGCAGGATCGCGGGCCAGCCGAAGAGATAGAGGTTGAAGAGGGTCGCAGGGGCCAGGGCGACCAGCACGGTCAGCATGGTTGCTTGGACGCTGTTCGGGGTATGGGTAAAGGGGGCGCTCGGGCCCACGGCTCCCATGCTCATGGCCTGGCCTCCTCGGTCGCGGCCGCCTTGCGCCCGGTCTCCTCGGATGCAGCGGGGGATGCGGCGGGCTTGCGCGCGCTCTGGGCCGCCCGCTTGGCGGCGGCGGCCTTCTCCACGCGCAGGGCGTGGGCCTCGGCCAGGGCCTTGACCCGGGCGTTCTTGCGCGCCTGCTGCTCCTGGTTCCAGAGCATCCCGTTTGCGTAGTTGAAGTACTGCACCAGGGGGATGTGCGAGGGGCATACCCAGGCACAGCTCCCGCATCCGATGCAGTCCCCCACCCCCAGCCGGCCGGCTGTCTTGAGGTCGTCGCGGCGGATCAAGGCGGCCATCTCCACCGGGACCAGGCCCACCGGGCAGGCACCGACACAGCTCCCGCATCGGATGCAGGGCTCCTCAGGCCTGGCGTTGGTCTCGGAGCCGAGCAGCGCGAGGATCCCGGCGGTCCCCTTGACCACCGGGACCTCCAGGTTCGGCAGGGGCTGACCCATCATGGGGCCGCCGTTGACGAGATGGGCCGGGTGGCTGCGAAACCCGCCACAGAAGGCGACCAGGTCGCCGACCCGCGCCCCGATGGGGCACTCGACATTTTTGGGCTCGCGGATGGCCCCGCCGCTCACCGTCACCACCCGGGTGATCACGGGCCTCCCCAGGCGCACAGCCTGGTCAACGGCTTTGGCCGTAGAGCAGTTGTAGGCGACAACCCCGACCTCCGCCGTACGCTTGCCGGCCGGGGTCTCGCGCCCCGTAGTGGCGAGGATCAGCTCATGCGCGTAGCCCATGGGGTACTGGGCCGGGACGCCGACGACTTCGACGTCCGGGTGGGGAGAGGCAGCCCGGGTCAGGGCCTCGATCGCCTGGGGCTTGTTGCGCTCGACGCCCACGACGATCCGGGTCGCCCCCAGGGCCCGCGCGATGATGCGGGCCCCATCGATCACCTCCTGGGGGTGTTCCCGCATCGTCCGGTCGTCGCAGGTGACATAGGGCTCGCATTCAGCCCCATTGATGACGAGCGTGTCGATCTTGTACCGGGTCCCCAGGTCCAGCTTCACCGCCGCCGGGAAGACGGCCCCGCCCATGCCCACGACCCCCGCCCAGGCCACCCGCTCCCGGATGACCTGAGGGTCGGCCGCAAAGGGGTCTTCGATGGGTTCCGGCAGGTCCGCCCACTCGTCCGCGCCGTCCGGCTCGAGGACGATGGTGGTCTGGGCCAGGCCCGAGGCATGGGGGGCCGTGACCTCGCTGATGTCCCGAATGCGTCCCGAGGTCGGCGCGTGCTGGGGGGCCGAGATGGCCCCGCCGCAGCGGGCGATCATCTGTCCCTTGCGCACCCGCTCGTCGATGGAGACCAGGACCTCGGCCGCCTGCCCCACGTGCTGCTGCAGGGGGACGAACAGCATCCCCGGCATCGGCAGGGGGACCACTGCCTTCTCGCTGGTCGGGTCCTTGTGGTAGGCGGGGTGGACCCCGCCGCGCACGGGAAAGAGGTGCCGGATCACGCCGCCTCCCCAACGGGCTCTCCCTGGGGTTCGGGCGCGGGTAGAGGCCCAGGCTGTGGTTTGGGCCAGTGCCAGGTGCGGATGGTCACCGGGACCGGGGTCATGGCGATCGCCCCGGTGGGGCAGACCGGCACGCAACTGCCGCAGGCATGGCAGGCGTCGACCAGGACGGTGTGCATCTGCTTGGTCGCCCCGAAGATCGCATCCACCGAGCACTCCCGGATGCAGCGGGTACAGCCAGTGCAGAGGCCCTCGACGATGACTGCGTACTGGGGGCCCTTGTCCTCGTGCTTGGAGAGGTCGATGTGCACCCCGAGCCGTTTGGCCAGGGCCTGGGCCACGGCCCTGCCCCCCGGGGGGCACAGGGTCACCGGGGCCTCCCCCCGGGCCAGCGCGGCCGCCGCCTGGCCGCAGCCCACATAGCCGCATTGGCCGCATTGGGAGCCGGGCAACAGGGACTGGATCTCCGCCTCCAAGGGGTTGCCCTCGACGCGGAGGAAGCGTGCTGCTGCCCCCAGGCCGCTGCCCAGGACGATGCCAATGACGGTGAGGCTGCCGATTGCGATCAACATGTGTGTGCCCTTGATCGGTGAGGATGAGGTTTGGGTGGTTAGTGGGTGCTGATGCCTGAAAAGCCCATGAAGGCCAGCGCCAAGAGGCTTGCGACGATGAAGCCGATGGGCGGCCCGGCGAAGAGGCGAGGGACATCCGCGAGGGCCAGGCGCTCTCGCAGCCCCGCGAAGATGACCATGACCAGGCTGTAGCCGACCGAGGAGGCAAAGCCGAAGAGGGTGGCACCGAGCAGGCCCATCTTGCCCTCCACCACCAGCAGGGCCACCCCCAGCACCGCGCAGTTGGTGGTGATGAGGGGAAGATAGATCCCGAGCATCTGGAAGAGGGGCGGGGAGACCTTGCGCACCGTCATCTCCGTGAACTGGACCGCCGCGGCGATGACCAGGATGAAGACCACGGTGCGCAGGTATCCGAGCCCGTAGGGGTCCAGCAGGTACTCCTGTGCCCCCCAGTTGAGCATGGACGAGACGGTGATGACGAAGGTGGTCGCGAGCCCCATCCCGATGGCCGTGTCCAGGCGCGTCGTGACCCCCATGAAGGAGCAGAGACCGAGAAAACGGGCCAGGATCACGTTGTTGACCAGGGCCGCACCCACCATCAGAAGGACGTATTCCTGCATCTCGACGAACCCCCGCCTCAGTCGCGCTCGCAGGTCTCGCCCGGCGCGGCGCGGCGCAGCAGGCGGGGGGCCAAGTCGCCCCGGGTACCCAGGCGGCCGGCGCCCAGCCGCGCCACCAACATCCCCAAGGCCAGCCCGGCGATCATGGCCACCAGGGTGACCCCATCGCTCCCCGCAGCCCACTGGGCGACGGCGCCGGCCCCCAGGGCGGCGGCCAGGGGCACGGCGTAAACGGCACCGGTCGCCTTGAGCAGGGCATTCTCCGGGACGCCAACGACCACCCGCTCCCCGACGGTCAGCCCCAGGCGGTCATGCAGGGGGAAGCGGCGGGCCTCGATCCGGTTGGCCGCGGTGCCGATCCCCTTGGCCCCGCACATCCCGGCGGAGGCGCAGGTCCCGCACCCGGACCTTGGCTCGGGTTCGAGCCAGACGGTGTCTCCGTCCAGGGCCACCACCCGGGCCGTCCCCTCCACCAGGGCGGGAGTGGCGTCCAGGGCCAGGTCGTCGGGCTCGGCGTTCATGCCCCGGCCTCGACCGTCGCGGTGACGCCCTGGCGGTCGACATAGATCGCCTGGATACCGCCCGCCGCGCGCAGGATCGCGTGGCGGCGCTCCGCCGGGGCCAGGAGCATCGCCGTGGCCAGGCCGTCGGCCAGGGTGGCGGTCGCCGCAACTACCGAGACCCCGGTCAGGGCTGGGGCCGTGCCGCCGGTGCGCGGGTCGAGGATGTGGGTGAATTGCCCGGTCGCGTCGAAGAGGGTCCCATAGCCGCCGGAGGTGGCGATGCAGCGGTCGACGACCTCCAGGGTGGCGACGGTGCGAGCCGGGTCCGCCGGGTTGGCGATGGCGATGCGCCAGGCGGACCCGTCGGGCTTAGCCGCGAGGGCCCGGGGCTCGCCCATGTCCACCAGCATGCGGTCGAA
Organism: Chromatiaceae bacterium; assembly: GCA_041307765.1. GTDB lineage: Bacteria > Pseudomonadota > Gammaproteobacteria > Chromatiales > Chromatiaceae > DYRB01. Next base: position 1,655 of record JBFZCW010000126.1, on the reverse strand, counting down.
GCCGTGGGCGCGCAGGGCCTCGGCTACACGGTCGGTTATGTACCCCTGGGCCCCGCTGTTCAGGGTCAGGCCCATCCCTGGGCGGGCCAGGGCGATCCGACGGCGATCGGGGTCGATCTCCAGGGCCCGCCAGTCCACCAGCGCCCGGGCCGCGGCGATGGCCTTTGGGCTTGGGCCAGCGGGGTCCGGGTTGGGTGCCGTGAAGTGGTCCCGGTAGAGGCACCACAGGGGCTGGACAGTGGGATCGTAGATGCCGTCGCTGATCTCGGCGAGGGTCAGGGCCCGGCCGAGGAGGGAGAGGAGGTCCGCCGGCGCGTCCGTCAGGACCCCGTCGCGGTTCAGGGCAGAGACGGCGCTGTCTGGGCGGTAGAGGCTGAAGACCCCCTCCAGCCGGTCAAGCTCCGCAAGTCCCGCGGCGATGGCTGCGCGCGCGGGCGCCGGGTCGCTGTGGTAGAGAGTGATGGAGGCGGGAGCACCAAGGGCCCGCCCCACCCAGCGCCACGGCCTCGCCTGGGCCCGTCCCACACCCACGCCGAGCAGGGGGGCGCCCACCGCGACGGCCGAGACGGCGATGAAGCGGCGGCGGGACATGGCGACAGGCATGGCGGGCGACCTCGCAGGCGGACCCAGCGGGGGGCCGGGGACAAACAAGATATGGTAGGAGGGGTGCCCAGTGGAAACAAGCACCATTAGCGACTCATGATATTTGAATGGACCCTTGTGGCGGAGTTGGCTCTACAGGACGACCTGGGTCCCCCACGCGGTGCCCCGATTGGGCGGACCCTGAAGAAGACCATGGGGCTTTGGGCATGGCGCGCCGTCCACGCGAAGAGCCGGGCCAGCACACAGCACCAAAGGTCGGAGACCAGGCCGGCCTTGTCGATACCGAGCACCGTCGGGAACTGGTTGACCGCGATGCAGACCCCACCCCCGGCGGTGAAGCCCGTGAGCATCGGCGCGCTGACTAAGGGGGGAAGCTGCCTAGCCGCAGCCCCCGGCGAGGAGTTGGACGACGCCGATCAGCAGGGTCAGTGCGACGATGCGCGAGAAGGGGTCGCTGAGGTCAGCGCTCAGCGAGATCTGGGCCGCCAACATCACCGCGATGGCGTTGGTGGGCTCGTTGACCTGGAACTCCGAACTGCCGACGGCCGCCCCAAGGGTCGATGCCACCACCGCGGTCATGATGCCCGGGGCGGGTGAAAAGCCGGCAACCAGGACAAAGGCCATCGCCTGCAGGGCGGGGCCTATGGTAATCGAGGCGGACGCCAACGCGGCAAATCCTCCCGGTGCCGGGCGTGGTCTAGGGCCCTGTTGCGGCTCCAGCGGGGTCCGCAGTTCGATATAATGACGAGGCCGCGTCGTTCGCGCCCGCGAGCGGTCAGCCTGACGCGGTGAATATCCCTAGATGAGGCTGGCCCTCGGGCGGCCTTTGGTGAAACACACAATGACGCCGCTCCGTCTGTGGCGGCGAGAGGTACCACATGGGCATCGGCGGCATCGGTTTCGGGGAGCTTTTGATCATTTTGGTCGTCGTGATGTTGATCTTCGGCACGAAGCGACTGAAGACCATTGGCTCCGACCTGGGTGGTGCCATCAAGGGGTTTCGCAGCGCCATGGCAGACGGGGAGCGGGAGGCCACGACGGTCGAAGGGGCG
>JBFZCW010000125.1:0-5665 GCA_041307765.1 Chromatiaceae bacterium | reverse complement strand
ACCTTGCGCCCGGCCCGTATCCCTAAGCAGCTTTTGGCGGAGATAGCCCATGGGCTCTGAGCTTTCCATCCTCGATCTGGTCCTGCACGCGAGCCTGGTCGTTCAGCTCGTACTGCTGACGCTCGTATTGGCTTCCATCGTCTCGTGGACCATGATCTTCGACCGCGCCTGGACCCTGAAGCGGGCCCACCGGGCGGCCGACGCCTTCGAGCAGCGCTTCTGGTCGGGCGGCGATCTCAGCGCGCTTTACCGCGATCTTAGCCAGGACGACAAGGCCGTGAGCGGCTTGGCGAACATCTTCCGCGGCGGCTTCAAGGAGTACGTGCGCCTGCGCAAGGGCGACGACAGCGGCGACACCATGGCAGTCATCCAGGGGGCGGAGCGCTCCATGCGCGTTGCCCTGAGCCGCGAAATGGACCGCCTCGATACCCACCTGCCCTTCCTGGCCACCGTCGGGTCCACCAGCCCCTACGTCGGGCTCTTCGGGACGGTTTGGGGGATCATGCACTCCTTCCATGCCCTGGGGAACGTCCAGCAGGCGACCCTGGCCCTGGTCGCCCCCGGCATTTCCGAGGCCCTGGTGGCCACCGCGATCGGCCTGTTTGCCGCCATCCCTGCGGTCATTGCCTACAACAGGTTCAGCAACCAGATCGAGCGGCTCAACAACCGCTACGAAGAGTTCATGCAGGAGTTTTCGACCCTGTTGCAGCGGCAGGGGCGCGGCTAAGCGTCGCCGGTGCCATCGGAACCCAGTCATGAAAAGGTCCCGCAACCGCCGCCGCCCCATGTCCGAGATCAACGTGGTGCCCTACATCGACGTGATGTTGGTGCTCCTGGTGATCTTTATGATCACGGCTCCTCTGATTACCCAGGGGGTCAAGGTGAGCCTTCCGCAGGCCCAGGCCTCGCCCCTGCGTGGGGAGGGCGACGAGCCGGTGGTCATCCACGTCAGCGAGTTCGGCGACCTCTATGTCGACGTGGGAGAGGACAAGAATCTCCCTGTCGATGAGGCAGCGCTCCTCAAGCGTTTGAGGATCGTGCTCCAATACAAGCCGGGGACGCCCGTCATGGTGCGCGGAGACAGCCGGGTGGACTACGGCCGCGTGATCCGCGCCATGGTCGTGGCCCAGGCGGCGGGGGCACCGGAGGTCGGACTCATCACCGAGCCGCCGCCCCAGAACCCGGCACAGAACCGCGATCGTTAACGACCCGCGACGATGTTCCAGATCCTGCGGCGCAACCCGACCGCCTTGTGGTGGTCCCTGGGACTGCACCTAATCCTCGCGCTGCTGCTCCTGGTGGGGGTCGAGTGGTTGGTGCCGCCCGGCTCCCCCGGGTCGGAGCAGCCGGTCATCGAAGCCCGGATCCTGGCCTCCAAGGCGCTGGAGGCCCAGGTGGAGCAGTTGCGCCAGGAGGCTGGGGCCCTGGAGGGGCTGGATTTGCCGGAGGTCGAGGGCCCGGACCAGGCGGAGATGGAACGTCTGCGCCAGGAACGGGAGGCGGCGGAGGCCGAGGCGCGGGCCGCGGCCGAGCGCGCAGAACAGGAGGCCGCGCAGCAGGCGGCGGCGCAGCGCCAGGCGGAAGAACAGGCCCGCCGGGAGGCAGACGCCGCCGAGGCCAGTCGCAGAGCCGAGATTCAGGCCCAGGCGGAGCGCGAGGCGCAGCGCCGGGCCGAGGAGCAGGCGGCCCTGGCCGAGGCTGAGTCTAGGGCCCAGGCGGAACGGGAGGCGGCCGAGGCGAAAGCCATTGCCGAGGCACAGGACAGGGCAGAGGCCGAGCGCAGGGCAGCGGAGGCCGCCAGGGCCAAGGCAGAGGCGGAGCGCAAGGCAGCCGAGGATTGGCGTCAGGCAGAGGCCAAGGCTCGAGCGGAGGTCGAGCGCAAGGCCGCGGAGCAAAGGCGCCAGGCGGAAGCCAAGGCCAGGGCGGAAGCGGAGGCGCGGGCTAAGGCAGAGGCCGAGCGTAAGGCCTCCGAAGCCGCTAAGGCCAAGGCAGAGGCAGAGCGCAGAGCCGCCGAGGAGAGGCGCCAGGCTGAGGTAAAGGCCAGGGCGGAAGCGGAGGCGCGGGCCAAGGCGGAGGCGGAGCGCAAGGCCGCCGAAGCCGTCAAGGCCAAGGCAGAGGCAGAGCGCAGAGCTGCCGAGGAGAGGCGCCAGGCGGAGGCCGAGCGTAAGGCCGCCGAAGCCGCCAGGGCCAAGGCAGAAGCAGAGCGCAAGGCCGCCGAGGAGAAGCGCCAGGCGGAGGTGAAGGCCGAGGCTGAAGCCAAGGCGCAATCCGAAGCGAAGCGCAGGACCGAGGCGGAGGCCAGGCGCAAGGCGGAGGCAGACCGCCAAGCCGCCGAGGAGCGGCGCGCCCAAGAGGCCCAGCGAGCCCGGGAGGCGGAGGCGCTCGATGCGCTGGCGGCCGAGAACGCCAACCGCGAGGCGTTCCGCTTCGGTGCTCTGATCGGCGACCGGGTCGAGCAGCAGTGGGTTCGCCCGCCGGGCTCTTCCAGGGGCCTGGAGTGCACCCTGGAACTGCGCCTCGAACCAACCGGAGACGTTGTCGAAGGCAGCGTGCGGGTTGTGAGCGGCAGCGGCAGCGCCGCCTTCGACGGGTCGGCGATCGCCGCAGTCTACAAGGCTTCGCCGTTACCTGTGCCGAGCGGGCAGGCTTTCGAGCTGCTGCGGCACTTTCGATTCAAGTTCAGGCCCTAGCGCAGTGCTGACTCCGACCACCGATGGACCAGGTCGGCACCGAGCCCGACAATGTGCCCTCCCGATATCGCGTCTGCCCAGCGGCCCTGGGGCGCTGCAGGGGCGGGCCCCAAAAAGCATTAAGGTAGCCATGCAAAGAGTCACAGTCCCCCTGCTGATGCTGCTCGTTGCCTGGGTTGGCCAGACTCAGGCTCAGCTCACCATCGAGGTCACCGGCGGCGTCGAAGGGGCGCAGCCCATTGCCGTGGTCCCCTTCGGTGCAGCCGAGGGGGCCATCCCACCCCTGGATGTGGGGTCGGTGATTGCCGCGGATCTTGCCAGGTCGGGCCGCTTCAGGCCCATGCCGACCCGCGACATGCTCGCCACCCCGCACACCGCCGCCGAGGTGGACCTGCGCGACTGGCGCCTGCTAGGGATGCAGCACCTCGCGGTGGGCAATGTCAGCCCCGTCGGCGGGGGCTTCAATATCGACTACGTGCTCTTGGATGTCTTCAGCGGGGATCAGCTCCTCGGGTCCTCCGCCAAGACCACTGGGCCAGGGATGCGCTACACCGCCCACCGCATTGCCGACGTGATCTACGAGAAACTTACCGGCCAGCCCGGGGTTTTTTCGACGCGAATCGCCTATGTGACCGACCAGGGGAGCGGCGGGAGGGTGACGCTGAGGGTCTCGGATGCGGACGGTTACGGAGCCCAGACCATCGTCTCCTCGAGTGAGCCGATCATGTCCCCGGCGTGGTCGCCGGACGGCCAGCACCTGGCCTACGTCTCTTTCGAGAACAGGCGCGCCGCCATCTATGTCCAGGACTTGGGCAGCGGGCGGCGAGATCTGGTCGCAAGTCACCCTGGGATCAATGGCTCGCCCGCCTTTTCCCCGGACGGGCGGCTTCTGGCCATGACCCTGTCCAAGGGGGGCAATCCGGACATCTATGTTCTGGATGTTGCCAGCCGGGAGCTGCGCCAGGTGACCGACCACCTCGGCATCGATACCGAGCCTGCCTGGTCCCCGGACGGCGCCAGTATCGTCTTCACCTCGAATCGGGGCGGCAGCCCGCAGGTCTACAAGGTGAGCGCCGCCGGCGGTCCCGCTGAGCGGGTCACCTTCGAGAATGACTACAACGCAGCACCCGCCTTTTCACCGGACGGTCGGTCTCTCGCCCTGGTGACCCGGGTCAACGGGCAGTTCCGCATCGGGCTGCTCAAGCTCGGGGGGGGCGGTTCCATGCGGATCATGAGCAGCGGTACCCTGGATGAGTCCCCGAGTTTCGCCCCCAATGGCAGCATGATAATTTACGCGACCCAACACAACGGGCGGGGTGTCCTTGCCGCCACCTCAGTGGACGGCCGTGTGAGTCAAAGGCTATCCCAGGACTCCGGCGAGGTGCGCGAGCCGGCCTGGTCGCCCCTAGTCCATTAAGGAGGATCGCGTGAACAGAGCTTTTGCATCGTTTCTTGTCCTCGTCGGCTTTCTGGTGCTGGTTTTGGGGGGCTGTGCCAGTCAGGCGGAAAAGCCCGAGGTGGCCGAGGGGCCGGCGACCGGTCCGACGGGCAGCTACGGTGCCGACACGGCCGGAGTCCAACGCGAGAGTTACGCCGACCGCCCGTGGGACGATCCCTCCAGCCCCCTCTATCGCAAGGTCATCTATTTCGACTACGACAGCAGCGAGATCCGCTCGGAGTTTGTCCCTGTGCTGCAGACTCATGCAGGCTATCTTGCTAGTCACCCGAGAACCCGCGTGACGCTGGAGGGCCACACGGACGAGCGCGGCTCGCGCGAGTACAACCTGGCGTTGGGGGACGAGAGGGCCCAAACGGTGCAGCGGTTCTTCCTTGCCGAGGGGGTGCGGTCGGATCAGCTGACAACCCTGAGCTTCGGCGAGGAAAAGCCCGCGGCGCCTGAGCACGGTGAGGGCGCCTGGTCGCAGAATCGGCGCGTGGAACTGGCCTACTGAGTCAGCCCGACCTTTAGCGAGGAATTCTTATATGCGAGCAATGGTCATCGCTGTGGCGGCCCTAGCCGCACTGCCCGCCTGGGCTGCCGACCCGGCGCTGGAAGCGCGCGTCGAGCGGATCGAAAGGGCACTGGGTAACCAGGCCGCGTCGAGCCTGCTCCTGCAAGTCCAGCGCCTGCAACAGGAGGTGCAGGAGCTGCGCGGTCAGCTCGAGATGCAGCAGTACAGGATCAATTCCCTGACCGGGGGCCAAGGTGAGCCGTCGCCTGGTCAGGATCAGCCGCCGCCCGCGCCCTTCACCGACGGGGGCGAACTGGCAGAGCCCGGCGCCGGTGGCCCTGGCGCCAGCGAACTGGGTGGCTTGTCCCCGCCGTCCGCCGTCAACGCCCTGGACCTGCGCCCCACGCCGCCGACGCGGATCCCGTCGTTGCCGTCTCCGGAGACCACGGCCGGCGGGGAGCGGGAGGCTTACAAGGCAGCCTTCGACCTGCTCAAGGCGCGGCGATATGCCGAGTCCCAGGCCGCATTTCGCGACCTCCTTGCGCGGTACCCGCAAGGGCAGTACGCGGACAGCGCCCGCTACTGGCTTGCAGAAAGCAGCTACACGGCCCGCGACTATCCCACCGCCCTCGTGGAGTTCGAGACGCTGGTCCGACAATATCCCCGGAGTCCCAAGGTTGCGGGGGCTCTGCTAAAGATCGGGTACATCCAATACGAACAGCAAGACTGGCCGGCCGCGCGCTCCTCCCTGGAGAGCCTTGTTAAGCAGTTCCCCGAGGCAACCGAGGCGCGCCTGGCGAAGAGCCGTTTGGAACGTATGTCCAAGGAGGGACGCTGAATACCTGGCCGCCGGGTATCGGTTCGCCTGGCGATGGGGTATCGTAATGAGGCACCAATGCGCCCTTAGCTCAGTTGGTAGAGCATCTGACTTTTAATCAGGTGGTCGCGCGTTTGAGTCGCGCAGGGCGCACCATAAAAACAAGGGCTTATCCAGATTGGTGAGCCCTTTTTCTTTATCTGTGG
>JBFZCW010000124.1:0-5966 GCA_041307765.1 Chromatiaceae bacterium | reverse complement strand
CGCCCTGCGTAAAGAGGGCAACTCCATCGGTGCCGCGGTGACCGTGGTGGCGAGCGGGGTGCCCGCGGGCCTCGGGGAGCCCATCTTCGACCGGCTGGACGCGGATCTCGCCCATGCCCTGATGAGCATCAACGCGGTCAAGGGGGTGGAAATCGGGGCTGGGTTCGGCTGTGTCGTGCAGAAGGGGAGCGAGCACCGCGACGAGCTGACCGCGGAGGGCTTCCTGAGCAACAACGCCGGCGGCATCCTCGGCGGCATCTCCACTGGGCAGGACATCGTCGCCCGCCTGGCCCTCAAGCCGACCTCCAGCATCCGCCTTCCTGGGCGCACCGTGAATCTGCAGGGCGAGCCGGCGGAGATCGTCACCACGGGGCGCCACGATCCCTGCGTCGGCATCCGAGCCACCCCCATCGCAGAGGCTATGCTGGCCATGGTTCTCATGGACCACCTGCTGCGCCACCGCGGCCAGAACGCCGACGTGCGAGCGCCGATGGCGGGGGTCCCGCCTGGGCTGGGTGGGGTCTGACGGCGGGCCCCGAGCCCCTTCCCTTTCCCGACCCGTGGATCTAGGGCGTCCGCCCATGCCCTATTGGCGTTTGTCCGGGTTCTACCTTTTCTATTTCGGCACCCTTGGAGCCCTGGTCCCCTACTGGGGGCTCTACCTTCAGGATCAGGGTCTGACACCATTGGCGATCGGGGAGCTGATGGCCATTCTGACCGGGACCAAGCTGGTGGCGCCCAATCTCTGGGGCTGGCTCGCCGACCGCACCGGGGCGGGCATGCGCCTGGTCCGCCTGGCCTGCTTGCTGGCAGCCCTCACCTTCACGGCCATTTTCTTCGCCCGGGGCTTCTGGGCCATCGCCGCCGTCATGTTCGTGGCGAGCTTCTTCTGGAACGCCGCGCTGCCGCAGATGGAGGCCATCACCTTTAACCACCTGGGGTTGCGGGCCAACCGTTACGCCAGCGTGCGCCTCTGGGGCTCCATCGGCTTCATCCTCACCGTCGCCGGTGTGGGCTGGCTGCTGCAGGGGCAGGGGACGGGCGTGGTCCCCTGGGTCGTGTTGGGCCTATTCTTCGGAATCTGGGGCGCGAGCCTGCTGGTCCCGGTGGCGGCCCGGGGGCACCAGGGGCCGGGGGAGGACTCCCTGCGCCGGCTGCTGCGCCGGCCAGAGATCCTGGCCTTTCTGGCGAGCTGCCTCCTGATGCAGGTGAGTCACGGGGCTTACTACGCCTTCTACTCCATCTATCTCAAGTCCGCCGGTTACGATGGAGTCGCAGTCGGTGGACTCTGGGCCTGGGGCGTCTTCGTGGAGGTCCTGGTCTTCCTGCGCATGCATCGGCTGCTGGAGCGCTTCGGCGCCCGGCGGGTACTGCTGGCGAGCCTGGCGCTCGCGGTTCTGCGCTGGCTCCTGATCGGCAATCTGGTCGACCTGGTGGCGGTCCAGGTGCTGGCCCAGGCGCTGCACGCCGCCACCTTCGGGGCCTTCCATGCCTCGGCCATCCACCTGACTCACCACTACTTCCCCAGGCGCGCCCAGGGGCGTGGTCAGGCCCTCTACAACAGCCTGAGCTTCGGGGCCGGCGGGGCGGCGGGCAGCCTGTTGGCGGGGCGGTTGTGGACCGACTTCGATCCGGCGGTCACCTTCGGCGTCGCCGCATGCGCGGCTGGGCTGGGGTGGCTCGTGGCCTGGGTCTGGGTGGACCGGGGGCGGAGGTTTTGAGCCAGCCGTAAGCCGAGTTTTAGCCCGACGCGGCCTTGCAGGCAAACAGCGGCGCCCTTGTCGGGCTGAAGCCCGACCTACAACGACCCATTTGCGGCTCTAGGCCGGATCTAGGATCATGGCCGGCGCAACTCCGCGTGGGCGGGGACCGACCAATCAGAGGGCAAGGCCATGAACGACGCGCCGGGGACGCCGGGTACTGGGGAAACGATCACCCTCCATGGCAAGGAGATGGGGCTCGATGCGCTGGCGGAGGCCAATGCCCTCATGCGCACGGAGTTGGCGACGGTCAAGGCCGAGGCGCGCAGGGCAACCACTCGCTGGCGCGAGGAGGAGTCCCTCAAGCCCTACCAGGCCGAGCTGATTCGACTGCAGAAGCACCTGGAGGTCACCCGCACCCGGATGATCATCCTGTTCGAGGGGCGTGACGCCGCGGGCAAGGGCGGGACCATCCGCCGGGTCACCCGCTACATGAACGAAAAACACTACCGTGTCGTCGCCCTGGGCAGGCCCACGGAGCAGCAGACGACCCAGTGGTTCTTCCAGCGCTACGTGGAGCAGTTCCCGCGCGGTGGCGAGGTCGTCCTGTTCGACCGCAGTTGGTATAACCGCGCCGTGGTGGAACCGATCTTTGGGTTCTGCACCCCCAAGCAGTACGAGGATTTCATGCACGGGGTGGTCGGTTTTGAGAAGGACCTGGCGCGTCAGGGGACCATCCTGGTCAAGCTCTATTTCAGCGTCACCAGGGACGAGCAGGCGCGACGTTTCGAGCGGCGAAAGACCGATCCGCTCCGCCAATGGAAGCTCTCCGAGATCGACGTCCAGGCCCAGGACCGCTGGGACGACTTCACCCACCAGAAGCACGAGATGCTGCGGCGGACCCACACCCCGCACGCCCCCTGGACCGTGATCCGCTCCAACAACAAGTACAAGGCACGCCTCAACGCCCTGAAGGTCATCCTCAACACGGTTGCCTATGAGCGGCTCGACCCCAACCTCGACTTTGTTCCCGATGCCAACGTGGTGATCTCCGGGGCTCGGGAGCTGGAGATCATGGAGGCCCAGATGCTGCGCGAGGGGAAGTTCATCTCCTGACCACCCCCCCCCGAGCATCTACCCGTCCAGCCGCCAGGAGTTGTACCGTCATGCGGACCGGCCTGCGCCGCCTCGCGCCAATCCTCGCCCTGACCCTGGCCGCTGCCGGTTCGGCCCAGGCGGAGCCATTGCGCTTCTTCGCCATGGGGGATGCACCTTACTCCGAAGGGGAACTGCTGCAACTGGAGGGGCTCCTGGCGGACGTCAGCGAGGCGAGCCCGGCCCTCATCATCCACGTCGGCGACATCAAGTCGGGCGGCAGCGTCTGCACGGATGCCTACACGGCGCGTATCGCAGACCTGTTCCGCGGTCTGCCGGTGCCGGTCGCCTACACACCGGGAGACAACGAGTGGACAGACTGCTGGCGGGCGGGTGGTGACCCCAGAGCGCGTCTAGCCGCCCTGCGTCGAGCATTCTATGGCGATCCCGCAGTGCTGCGTCTCGGCGAGCTGGGCGCGGTGCACCCGGACCCGGCCTATCCGGAGAACTACTACTTCCTGCGTGGGGGTGCGATGTTCGTCGCCCCCCACGTGGTCGGCAGCAACAACGGACTGCGGCGCAAGGATTCGACTGCCGTGAAGGAGTGGGAGGACCGTTCGGCGGCGAATCGTGCCTTGATCGAGCGGGCGGTCGAGGCGGCCAGGGCCCGTGGGGCAGCGGCCTTCATCGTGTTCTTCCAGGCGGACCCCCGGTTCGAGGATCCCGGCAAGGACCGCGGCCTGGATCCTCTGCGCCGGGATCTGGCCTGGCTTGTGAAGTCCTTCGATGGGCCGATCCTGGTCATCCATGGGGACAATCACCGGTACGTCCTGGATCGGCCCCTCCTGGACCCGCAGACAGGGGAAGCGGTGTCACGGCTGACCCGCCTGGAGGTGCCTGGATCGCCGGTGGTGTCCGGGATCTGGGTCACCTACGACCCCACGGCGGAGGAGCCCTTCCGCTTCGAACGGCCCCAGGTGGACCTAAACAATGAGCCGCCAAGTCTCTGATGGACAGCCGCCCCGAGCGAGACACGGGTCTAGCAGGGGCATCCGCCGTCGCTCTCAGGGGGGGGTTGGGGAAATCGATAAACCAAAATTGCAACGTATCACAATAAACGAACTTGGATTTGCAGCCCGTTACGCCTTTCCGTAGGGTCCCGTTCCGCGGCGACCAACCTCAGCAGCCATAGCAGTAACCCAGGGAGTCCGGTCATCGACCGGTCATCGGACAGGCGCCACAGCGCCGAGTCGCCCGCAATTCCCCATCAACTTTTCTGTGATCGCCTCACAGTAGGAGGGTTACTCTGACTATGCGTACCTCACGGAGCGCTGTTTTCTGCGTTGCTGCAATTTTCTTCCTTTTGGCTCGGTCGGGCTATGCGGCCGATGCCTTTTTCGAGACCACGCACTTCTCCGGCTCCGGCAACTGTGGCTTTTGCCACAATGGATTGGTCGACGCGAACCGGAACGACGTCTCCATCGAATCCGAGTGGTCGGCCACGATGATGGCGAATTCGGCCAGGGATCCCTTCTGGCAGGCCAAATTCGCCAGCGAGCTGCTCCGCAACCCGGCCCTTGCGGATGTACTGAACGACAAATGCACCCGATGCCACGCACCGATGGCAAACGAGGAATCCGCCTACTCCACCGACCTTGGCGCCACGCAATTCTTCGGCGACGGCTTCGTCAATCCGGGCAATGTTTATCACGACGCCGCCATGGATGGTGTGAGCTGCACCCTTTGCCACCAGATCGCCGACGACGGCACCCTGGGTACACCGGCGGGATCCTCTGGCCACTTTACCATCGAGAAATTCGCCAATGCCGTCGACCGTCCCGCTTATGGCCAATACGCCAACCCAAGGACAGCGCCGATGCAGACGAATGTTGGCTTCACACCCCAGCAGGGGGCTCATATCTCCGACTCGGCGCTCTGCGCGACCTGCCACAACCTGATGACGCCCGTGCTGGACAACACGGGGCAGGTCATTCCGGACCGGGAGTTTCCCGAGCAGGCTGTCTACACCGAGTGGCAGAACAGCGCCTTCGCGGATGGCCGGGCAGAGGCGACCTCCTGCCAGCAGTGTCACATGGCCCGTACCGACGGGGTCAAGATCGCCAACCGGCCCCGCAACCTGCCAAAACGGAACGACTTCGGGCGCCACGGCTTCTACGGCGGCAATACCCTGATGCTCGATATCCTCAGCGCCAATCGGGCCGCGCTTGACGTTGGTGCCGGCGATTTTGCCGCCAGCATCGAGGCCACCCGCGCCAACCTCCGCAGCGCGGCCGACCTGGGGATCGAGGAGGCGACGCTGGATGCAACCAAGAACGAGCTGCTCATCCGCGTCCGCGTAACCAACAACACCGGCCACAAGCTGCCCACGAGCTACCCCTCGCGTCGCATCTATGTCCATCTCAAGGTGTCCGACCCCGCCGGTACCACCCTGTTCGAATCGGGCCGTCTGAGGCCAGCCACGGGGCAGGTCATTGGTGTCAACGCGGACATTGGCGCCGGCTTCGAGCCCCACCAGCGCGGCGAGATCACCCGAGCGGCTCAGGTCCAGGTGTACGAGGCGATCATGGGCGACTCGGACGGAAACCTCACCTACACGCTGCTGCGGGCGTCGGCGTACCTCAAGGACAACCGGATTCCTCCGCGCGGGTTCGACGACCAGGCGGTACCCGACGAGGTGGCGGTCGTGGGTGTCGGCACGGATCCGAACTTTGTTGCCGGAAGTGACCTCGTGACTTACCGCATCCAGCTCCCTGCCGGCACCGGCCGCGTGACGGTTGCCGCCGAGCTCAATTACCAGACGCTCGCCTACGGTTACCTTCGAGACCTTCAGAAGGATGCCGCCGATCCGACCGTCGCGCGCTTCCTGGCGATGTACGATGCCTCGAAGGTGCGGGTGGAGACCATGGCGTCAGCCTCGGCCGAGGTGGGGCCATCGCTAGCACCGTGACGGCCGATCCTCGGTGAGCCTCGGATTTCCAGGGGGCCGGGGCAGGCGGCGGCAAGACGCCGCCTGCGCCCTGTCCCGGCTGTGCGGGATTCTGGTCACAACGACTTGGTGGGGTACGACGGGCGCTCGGGGTGTTGGGGTCGACCAGGATGCGGCGCCCTAGCAGAGAGCAGCGAGCCGAGAGACCCCATTTCTGCCGCGCA
>JBFZCW010000123.1:0-5175 GCA_041307765.1 Chromatiaceae bacterium | reverse complement strand
CGAGGACGACACCTTCCCCAACTGGGTGCGCACCGAGACCTTCGGGAAGGGCGGCTTCGACGCCTACGCGGATCTCGACGCCAATGGCCGCACCATCCGCACCTGGCGCAGCTCCCCGGATGGTCTCGGGTACATCCGCCAGGATTTCCAGACGGACATCCGCGGCCTCATCCTGGCCGCCGCCTATCCCGTCGCCGGGCAGCCAGCCCACGATCCTGGCCTGCCGGCAGACCTCTCCCGCCCGCTCGCGATGCGCTGGTTCGACGGCCTGGGCCGGGAGCGGGAGTCCTACACCGACTTCCAAAACGGCCTCGGCCACGTCCTCACCCGGATGGAGCGTCCCCGCGTCACCTCCGTGGCCGACGGCGAGGGCTTCGAGACGGAGCTCACCCGTAACGCCCACGGCCGCATCGTCGAGGTCCGCGGCGGCCGGAACGCGGCGCTCAACCTCCAGGCGACCTACGTCTGGGACCCGCCCGCGCGGCTGCGCACCTACACGACCGCCATGGGCGATCAACTCCATTACGACTACGACACGGCCGACCGCTTGCGCACCGTGAGCAAAGGCGTGGCGGGCTTGACGCCATCGACCTGGTACACCTACAACTACCAGGGCGCCAAGCCCTACCAGGTGCGGGACAACACCGGAAAGAGCGTGCGCTTTGCCTTCGACTCCATCATCCGGCTCATCTCCTACACGGTGACCGATCCGGTGGCCGCCGGCGGTGAGAGCACCTACCGCATCGAGTACGACACCCAGTTCCCCGCCCGCGCCAGCCTGCGCGAGGACCCCCGGGGATTCGAGAAGCTCCACTACGACGCGGCTGGGCAAGAGATCCTGCGCGAATGCACCTGGACCGGGCCGGCGGTGCCCCTGACCCGCACTCGGGAGTACCAACACGCCGCCACCGGCGAGCTGACCGGCATCCTGTCCCCGAGCGGCACCGCCGTCGCCCTTACCTATGCGGGCGGCCTGCTGACCACCAAGACGGTGACTGACCCGGTCAACCTGCTTCCGCTGCCCATCCACTACGGCTATAGCCCAGACTTTCTGCAACTGAACCGCATCCAGGCCTGGGAGATGCGTTTCGAGCTCAACCGCCTGCTGTCACCGACGCGGGTCGACGAGCTGCGTTACGACTTCAACGGCATCCCGTCGGGCATCGACTACGAGTATCTGGACAACGGCCTGGTCTCGAGCAAGACCCATGGCGGATCACTGCTGTCCGCGGGCGGCTCGCAGGTCTACGACTACACCGACGATCGCCAGATCGCCTCCGTCGTGCGCCTGCCGGGGACCGCCGTATTCGAGGCCAGCTACCACGACGATGGCAGCCTACGCACCTACCATGATGCCGGCGGCACCCTGTACCAGTACGTCTACGCCGCCACCGGTAGCGCAGCGGCCAACCAGGGCTTGCGCAAGCCGCTGCGGCGTGTCGCCGCCGGGGTCACCACCGACCGCTACCGCTACGACGCCGCCGGTCGGCGAACCGCTTGGACCACCGGCGGCCGCACCTACGAGTACGGCTACGACGGCCTGGGGCGGCTGCGCCGCGTTCACTCGGGTGGTGTCGATCTCCTCGTCTATCACTACGACGCCACAGGCGCGGTGACCGAGGAGGTCGCAGCCTCCGGCAGCGTCTACCGGCTAGGCTCCTGGCGGCTCAACGCGAGCAGCGGACGTGAGGAAGAGGATCTGGCAGGCGTCCTCACCGGCTTCTACACGCCCGCCCCCGGGGTCGGCACCTATCAGCGGCTATGGAAGTTTCCGGACCTGGACAGCCACGTGACCGCGACCTTCCTCGAGAACCTCATCGTCGCCTCCACCCGCGCCCTGACGCCGTTTGGGGAGCAGATCCTCGCCACCGGGGAGCCCCTGGTCGCACGAGGCCTTCCACGGCCTGCGCCAGAACGACTCGGTCCGGCTGCTGCAGGCCGGGGCCCGAAGCCTTCCCGTGCAGGACGGCCACTTCCTCCAACCAGAGCCACTGCTCTACACAGGCGTCCACCGCGGCGACCTCGCCCGGCCGCTGCACCTCGCCGCCTACCGTTACGCCGGCAATGACCCCCTCGGCTACACCGACCCGACCGGACTCTCCTCCCGCACCTTTGACGAATCCGAGCAGCCGGTCGGCAACGCGACCTTCGACCCCGACAACCCGCCCTCGGACCAGTTTGCCGGCCGTTCGTGGTCGGGGGAAGACCTGGCCAACCAGATGCCCGTCCTCGCTCCGGGAGGCCCATCCGCGGATCGTGTCTACTAAGCCGCCATACAGCCCCCGTGCCATCGCCAATCCAGGTCCGGGCATGGGGCGACGCCGCAAGGGCCGCGTCATATGCCCAGGCGCTGGGGCTCGGAGACCTACGCCCCCCGTGGGGCGACGGCTCAGGCGCCGGGTGGAGGTCGCCTGGACCACCAGGCGGTCAGCGCGGAGCCAGGCAGATTGTGCTGTCTCGATACGGTCGTCCGTGTGATCGAGAGCGCCACATCGCCGCGGGCCAGGTAGCAGATCACATTCGAGGCCGTTCCCCTCGGGCCCACCGCCCGGTCATGCGCGGCAAGTAGAGGGAGAGGATCAGGCCCGGCCTCCTCCGCGACCAAGGTGCGCGCGGGATCGGGGACGCCGCCATCAGCGACGGGTCTTGCCGGCCAGCACGGCGGGCGCGTCCCCTGGGGTCACCACCTTCTCGGGCCGCCGCAGCAGCCCGGGAGAGACATTCCAGCGCTGCCCCTGGTCGCTTAGGACCGACACCGTCTTGCGGTTGTACTTGGTCAGGATACCGGTGACAAGGGGATAGCCGTCCGGCTGGAAGCAGACCCGGTCGCCGATGCTGAAATCGAGCATCTGGGCGTGGGCGCGCATCTCGCGCAGGAACTTGAGTCGGGCGACGACGCGGTGGTTGAGATCAATGAGATCCTGTTCGGTGAGTCGGTCGATGTCGATGGGCATGTGTGCCTCGCTTCCAGAAGTCGATAGGAGCGGCGCCCCGCCGCGACGTTGCCTGCGCCGACGTCTCCCTAGGCCTGCTCCGGCCTCAGGCCACGCCAGACCCGCTGCCCCAGGGTCACCGCAGCCAACACCAGGGCACCGGCCAGCACGCCGAAGAGCCCGTTCAACAGGGCGGGTGTCAGCCCGGCCAGGATCGCCCCAATGGCCGGGATCAGCTCCACCTCGTGCGCTACCCCGTGGATCAGGTGGTGGACCCAGGGCAGGCCGTGAACGAGGATGCCACCGCCCACTAGGAACATGGCGGCGGTGCCAACCACCGAGAGGGTCTTCATCAACGCCGGAGCCAACCCCAGCATGCCTCGCCCGAGGCGGCGCTGGACCCCAGCCCAGGCCCCCTGCCCTGTCCGGCGGCTGAGCCAGAGCCCGGCATCGTCTAGCTTGACGATCCCCGCCACCAGGCCGTACACGCCGACCGTCATTAGGAGCGCGATCCCCACCAAAACCGCCACCTGGGTGCCGAGCGCCGCGCCCGCCACCGTCCCCAGGGTGATCACGATAATCTCCGCCGAGAGGACGAAGTCCGTGCGGATGGCACCGCGGATCTTGTCCCGCTCCAGTGCCCGCAAGTCCACGGTGGGGTCCGCTAGGGCCTGGACCAGCTCCGCCTGGTGTCGGTCCTCCTCGGACTTGGTGTGGAGAAACTTGTGGGCCAGCTTCTCCACTCCCTCGAAGCACAGATAGGCCCCGCCCACCATCAGCAGCGGGATGATGGCCCAAGGCGCCAGGACGCTGATGGCAAGGGCGGCGGGGACCAGAACGACCTTATTCTTGAGCGAGCCCACGGCTACCGCCCAGACCACGGGCAGCTCCCGCTCCGCGCGCACGCCGGACACCTGCTCGGCGTTGAGCGCCAGGTCGTCCCCCAGCACACCCGCGGTCTTGCGGGCGGCCACCTTGGTCATCAGGGAGACGTCGTCCAAGACGCTCGCGATGTCGTCGAGCAATGCGAGCAGGCTGGAACCGGCCATGACGTGCCCTCGGCTAGAAGAAGATGCGGATGATACCGGGAGGAAGGCTGCCTTGCCCCTGCCGCGCCTAGCACCGGTAGCCGGTCGGACCCGCTCGGTCTCCGCTTCTAGGCGCCCGGCGCCCTCCGTCGATGGAATCTCGGGCGGGTCAGCGCGCGACGATCATGCCTGAGCCTCACCGGCCTGAGCAGCGTGCCTGGACCGCCACTAACACACCCGCCTTGGTCCCGCGAGGCGGGTGCGTTTGCGTGCGGCGCGCGCACCACTTGTAGGCGTTTTTCCGGACAACCGATTCGGTCGAAGCCCCGACATACACGCCGCACTCTGTTCCCTATGCTTTTCCACAGCTCCCCTAAGCGCTTCCGGTAAGCGTGCTTCGGGTAAGCGCGACGAGCGCCGGGGTGGACACATGACTCGCCGGCGACGGGACCAGGGTCCGGATCGTTGTGGGGGCGGCCGAAGAGGCCGTCCCATGCCGATCACGCACGATCCTCGCCAAAGATCCCGCGATCTCCAGCCAGGACACAAGAAGCCGACACCATGACCAAGAACAGCATGCCAGACCCGACCATGGACGCCGAAACGGACGTCGGGAGACGTCATTTCCTCAAGGCATCGACCGCCGCGGTGGTGGCGCCGATGCTCCTGACCTCGCGCAAGGGCGGGGCCCAGGTCATCGAGCCGGTGATCCCTCCAAGCCCCCCCACCACGCCGTGGCAGGAGGAGCTGCCGAACGAGATCGCGCCTCTGTTGCCGGTCGACTATCTGAGCCCAGAACCCACGGGCGCCGCCAACGCCTTAGGCGGAGAGTGTGGGCGAACGAATCATCAGCGCTGGGGCGATTTTTTCGGCGATGAGACTCCCCCGTCGGAGCGCGCCGATCTGTACGAGTTGAGGGCCAGGGAACGCACCAACTGGGTGTTTCATCCGGACTATCCCGCGCAGCGCATCTGGGGATTCGAAGGCAATACGGCGGAAGGGCCCACTCTGAACCCAACCATCTTTGCCCGCTATGGCAAACCTGTGATCTGCCGTCTGTTCAACGAGTTGCCTCAGGATCATGTTGGCTTCGGTACACCGGAGGTCAGCATGCACCTGCACAATTTACATACGCCCTCGGAGAGCGATGGCTTCCCTGGAGACTATTTCAGCGCGTCCAAGGCGGGGCCCACTTTGAACGGGCCGGGGTCGTT
>JBFZCW010000122.1:0-31463 GCA_041307765.1 Chromatiaceae bacterium | reverse complement strand
CCCACGCGGGTGGCGCGGTAGCGGAAGGCCCCGGTCTGATTCACCGTCCCGCCCACGACCTCGTCGCCGGGCCCCTTGCCGACGGGGATCGGCTCCCCGCTGATCATGGACTCGTCCACGTGGCTGCCGCCCTCGGTCAGGGTCCCGTCCACGGGGATGCGCTCGCCGGGTCGGACCGCGATCAGGTCCCCGGGCACCACGGCCTCCGCCGGGATCTCGACCTCCGCCCCAGAGCGCACCACCCGGGCGGTCTTGGGCTGCAGACGCACCAGGCGGCGGATGGCCTCGGAGGTGCGGCCCTTGGCCAGGGCCTCCAGATAGCGTCCGAGCAGAATCAGTGTCACGATGGCCGCTGCGGCCTCGAAGTAGAGGTGGGCCGTGCCTTGTGGCAAGAGGGCAGGGACCGTCAGCGCGGCCAGCGAGTAGAGGTAAGCCGCAGAGCTGCCGATCATGACCAGGCTGTTCATGCCCGGCGCCAGGTGCCGTAGCTCCATCCAGCCGGAGGTCAGAAAGCGCCGGCCCGCCCAAAGCAGGACCGGGGTGGCCAGGATGAACTGGGTCCAGCCCCAGACGGCCGCCGGCGCCAGGGCGTGCAGGGCATGACCCAGCCCATGCAGAACCATGGGCCCCATGCTCAGCAGCAGCAGGGGCAGGGTGAATCCAGCGGCGAACAGCAAGTCCCGCCGCAGCGCTTCGAGCTCGATCTCCTGCCGCGCCTTGGCCTCGTCTGGCGCCTGCTGTTGCTCGGCGGGCTCGTACCCGGCCTCGCGGATGGCCTGGGCGATGCGCTCTCGGCTGACGGTGTCGGGGAGGTATTCGACTCGGGCAGCCTCGGTGCTCAGGTTGACGGACGCATCGATCACCCCCGGCAGGGCCTTCACAGCCCGCTCGACCCGAGCCACACAGGACGCGCAGGTCATACCGCCGATTCCAATGGTGGCGGACTCCAACACCGGCTCGTAGCCGGCGCCGCGCACGGCCTCCAGCAACTGCGGGATCTGCGCCTGGTCGAACCGCACCACGGCGGTCTCCGCCGCCAAATTGACCGCCGCCGACTCGACCCCGGGCGCGCGGGCGATAGCCCTCTCCACCCGGGCGACACAAGACGCGCAGGTCATGCCGCTCACGCCGATCCGTATTTCTTGGGTCATCTGCGGGACTTCCGTCAGCCTGGGGGTTACATGTGGGCGCCGCGGGCCAATGCCACAGTCCGGAGGACGGGCATGGCGCGGAGCGCCCAAAAGCACACGATAGCTCAGGATCGGCGTCTCGGGCAGAACGGCGTATCCTGCGCCACCATGGACCTTGAGCAAGCCCGAACCTTCCTGGCCATCGCGGCGCACGGCACCTTTCTGGAAGCGGCCAGACGCCTGCATCTGACCCAATCCACGGTGAGCGCCCGGATCCAGACCCTGGAGGCCGACCTCGGCGCCAAGCTCTTCGTGCGCAACCGGGCCGGCGCCAGCCTCACGCCCGCGGGACGGCGTTTCCTGCGCCACGCCAAGACTCTGGTATTGACCGTCGAGCAGGCACGCCACGACGTCGGCCTGCCCAGCCGCTATCGCGCCAGCGTCCGTATCGGCGGACGCATCGCGCTGTGGGAGGGCTTTCTGCCGCGCTGGGTGGGGTGGATGCGGAGATCCGCCCCCGACATCTCGATCCAGAGCGAGATCGGCTTCGAAGAGGATCTGATGCGGCGCCTGATCGAGGGTACCCTTGACATCGGCCTGATGTATACGCCGAGCCATGCCTCAGGGTTGGTGGTCGAGCACCTGTTCGATGAGACCCTGGTCCTGGTCAGCTCCCGGCCCGGCACGCACTGGCCGGGGGAGGACTATATCTACGTCGAATGGGGCCCCGGCTTCTATGCCAAGCACCGCGAGAACTACCCGGATCTGGAGCGGCCGGCCCAGGTGGTTAATATCGGGTGGCTTGGGGTTCAACTGATGGTCGCCAACGGCGGCTCCTGCTTTCTGCCCATCCGGATGGCCCAGCCCCTGGTGGATGCGGGCCGCCTATTCCAGGTCGACAATGGGCCCGAGTTTGCTCTTCCCGCTTACATGGTGTTTGCGCGGGAGGCGGACAGCGACGTCTTGCGTCAGGCCGTGGAGGGGATGCGGGAACTGGCCCGGTCAGAAGCCGACCCACAACCCGGCTCAGCAGCCGGCTCAGCAGCCGGCTCAGCAACCGGATCAGCAACCGGATCAGCAACCGGATCAGGTTCCTAGCGCATCTTCCAGCCCACAGGCGTGGGCGAGGTCCTTGCGCAAAAGAAGCCCCAGCAATCGGCCCCGGGTGTCCACCACCGGCATACTGCGCCCGGCATGAGCGTGAAAGGCACGCAGGATCTCGCGTAATCCGGCCTCTGCGGTGACCGTGATCGCCGGGGTGCTCATGGCCTCGCTCACGGGCGTTTCATGACAGCGATGGGTGAAGGTCGCGCCCTCCGCCACCAGGCGCAGCAGCAGTTCCAGGAAGGTGTCCGCCCCGAGGCGGCGCAGGAAGTCCGTTTCCGTCAGCATACCGACCACCATTCCGTCCGTGTCCACGACGGGGAGGCCCTTGCTACCTTGACGGGCCAGCAAGCCCGCGGCTTGGTCCAAGCGGGTGTCCGGGCGAAGGGGCGTCATGCTGGTACGCATCAGGCTGCCCGCCCGCACCTGGCGAAGCAGACGCTCCAGTGCGTGGACATGGGCGAGGTGGTAAATGGCGCGAAAGTCCTCCGTGCTAATGTCCAGATACCCCGGGATATGGCGCATGGCGTCCAGGATGTCGTCGTCGGACAGATCGACCTCAGGTGGGCTGTCCCCGCTGACGCGGAACTCGCCCGCGTCGCGTTGGTTCATGGCTTTGGGCTCCAGGACGTCGTTGCTCAGTGCTCGCCCTTGGTCCGCAGCAGGCCGGCCAGGCGGTTTCCCTGCTTCTGCGGGCCGCCCATGGGGAACAACTGGTGCAGGTAACGGTTGGTCCCCTTCTCTGGCCCCCAGACCTTGCGAAAATGCCCAATCATATCGCGCACGGTCACCTGGGTGCCGTGGTGGGCAAAGTGCTCTCGCAGGAAGCGGACCACTTCCCAATGCTCCACACCCAGCGCTAGGCCTTCCAGCGCTGCTTGGCTCCGGGCAAAGTCCTCGGACCAACTGGCGGGATCGACGAGATAGCCCTCGCTGTCGGTGAAGACCTCCCTGTCGCCTACCCGCACCACACGGGTGGTCATGCCGGGATAGGCATTGCTGCCCGTCGGGAATTCGCCGGGCATCCCCGTCGACTCGTTGGCGGGCTGGGTGATGGACCACAGGTCCACCAGGATCTCCCCGTCCAGGCGTCCGTGGTAGCGTTCGACGCCGGACACGAGCACCCGGCCGCTGCCCGGGGGCACTGCAAAGCGCGCGACCCCGGTGCGGTCGGTGAGGACTGGCTCGGTCTCGGAATCGTCCGCGTCGATACGCAGCACCACAGGTGTGCGCTTCAGCGGTTCATTCGTGACCTTCATGCAGACTTTAACGGCAATCATTTTGCTCTCTCCGGTTGCTACCCGATCGGCGTTCGCAGGACCGGCATCAGGGAATCGGATCGCGCCCTAAAGGTGGCACGGATCCCCGGCTTGACCCCTGCGGTCGCGCCGACGTCTCGACCTCGCAACACAGGATATCGACGCCTCTTAGATAGCGTCAAACGAAATATATTGCACAGTAATATCGAAGAAGGCGATATTTAGCCCTGGCCTGGATTCACCGGCCTCGGGGCCCGGACACACCGCTGTCGACCGATCCTGCGATCCCATCGCCCAAAGCAGAGGAGGCGTCGGCACGGCTTTGGGCAGGGCGCGGCTGGGTATGGAGCACCCCGTGCCGGTTCGGACCTGGTGGGGTTCTCTTGCAAGCGACGCCTGGACCGCAACCGCGCGGGGAGTGGCCTGCCCGCCTGGACGCCAATGGTCAGTTCCTTACCAAGGCTGCTGCCTGTGGCCGGTACTGAAGCCCATAGAACATCTCCATGTAGCGCCGCGCCTCGGCGCGCTCCAGGTCGGTGCTGTAACGCCAGAAGCCGTAGACGCAGGCCAGCGTCATGAGCCGGCTGGCGTAGAGGCGCCAGGTATAGCGCTCTTCGACACGCGCCAGGGCACCGTGCGAGACGGCCTCCCACCGCTCTGGTTCATCGCGGCAGGTGGCGAAGAATTCCGCCATGCGCGTTGCCGCGTCGTCACCGTGATTCGGGTCGATGTGGAAGCCCGAGATGCCGTGCTCGATGATCTCCAGCGGGCCGCCGAAGCAGGTGGCAAAGGTCGGCAGGCCGGTGGCCATCGCCTCGATCACGGTCAGACCGAAGGCCTCGAAGCGGGCAGGCTGCACAAAGGCGCCGCGGTGGTCGGCGATCACGCGGTAGAGCTCGCCGGCAATCGGGCGGGGCAGGTGGACACCGAGCCAGCGCACCTGTCCGTCGAGCTGGTAGAGGTCCATGGCGGCGTGCATGCGCCCGATCTCCATGCGCTCCTCGTCGTCGCCGGAATGCGCCGGGTCGACATGGCCCGATACCAGGACCAGGTTCGCCTGCTCGCGCAGCGCCTCGTTCGCGCCGTACCACTCGACCAGCCCGGTGATGTTCTTGATGTAGTCCAGCCGCGCCATGGAGAAGAGCAGCGGCTTGTCGCGGTCTCTCAGCACCCCGCGGCGGTCTCCGCCCGTGCCGGTCCCGAAGATCAGCTCGTCGATCTCCTCCTCCAGATGGACCAGGCGTCGGCTGGTCTCCGTGTAGGGGAAATAGATGGTGTCGTCCGCCCCCGGGGAGACGATGTTGAACTTCGGGTCGTGCACATCCACGCCCGACACCACCCGGTACAGACCGGGCATGGTGAAGACCTCGTAGCTTTCGTACTGGCCGATGCTGTCGTCGGTGCCCGCGATCTCCTGATAGGTGCTGGTGATGATGAAGTCGGCGGTGTTCATGGCAATCAGGTCGGCCGTGAACTGGCAGGAGAAGTGGTAATGGGAGTCCTGATCTCGCCAGTACAGATCCGAGAGGAGGTACTTGCTCTTCTCCAGGGCGTGGGCGATGGCGCACTGGGTGACGCCCAGGCGCTGGGACAGCAGGGTGGCCACCAGGTTGCCGTCGGAGTAGTTGCCGATGATGAGGTCCGGCCGTCCACCGAGCTCCGCCAGGACGTCGCGCTCGGCATCGAAGGCAAAGCGCTCGAGGTAGGGCCAGATCTCGAAGCGTGAAATCCAGGTGGGGATGAGGTCCCCGGACTCCTGCCGGAAGGGCACCCGCAGGATACGCGCGTTGCGCGTGCCGGCAATGGGCTCGATGCGCTGGTCAGCCGTCGTGCCCTCGGCTTCGGGGATCAGGCGGGTGAGGACGATGATCTGCGGCTCGATGTCCGGGAGCCCCTGCACCGCCAACCGCGCGGACATCTCGCGCTCCAATGCGCGGACCTGGTCGAGGATGTAGACGACCTGGCCGCCCGTGTCGGGTCGGCCGAGGACGCCCGACTGCCCGAACCAGCCGTGGGGCGAGACGATCAGGACCGAGAACAGCATCGGGACGCTGGACAGGAAGGCCTCCGTCAGTTGCGGCGAGGGCGCCTCCAACACGGCGAGCAGAAGCTTCATCGTGTCGGCCACCGTGCCCGCGTCCTTGCCCCAGCCTGGCTCGAAGCCGGCGGCGTGCAGCATCGGCATGATCTCGGACAGCGGCGTCGCGCGCGGTAGCCGGCCCAGGGCTTGGCGCATGTTGCGCAGGGCCAGCCGCAGGGAGGCCAGGTCCCGGATCGCCTCACTTAGTAGGAGCTGCCGTTCCCGGTACCGGTGCAGCCGCAGGAATTGGAGCAGTCGGTCATGTCCCTGGCCGCGCTCTTCGAACAGGCGGCTGGAGAGGCGGCGGTTGAGAAACTCGATGCCGCGCCCGATGGACTCTGCCTCTTCGACCTTGAACAGGTCACGGGTGAAGGGGTTGAGATCGAGCTCAAGCACCCACTCCTCGTGCCGGCCGCCGTTGGCGAGCCGCTCTTTAGCCGCCAGGTAGTCCGACGGCGCCAGCGCACTGAGGTCCAGCGTCTCGTGATGGACGGCGATGAACCACCACTCGCCGATGTTGGGGCGCAGGGCGAAGTAGGCGCGGTCGGTCTCGAGCAAGGCCTCCTGGCAGAGGCTTGCGACGGCGGCGAGCGGGCAGGCGCCGAGCTCCTGCTCCGGGTGGCCGGCGCAGAGCTCGGCGAACCGGTCACCGATGTCGCTGTGCAGCAGGATCGGTCGATTGACCTGGCGCCAGGAGTGCAGGATCAGGTGGACGGTCGCGGGTTTGGCCTCCACGAACAGTCTCAGTTCGTTGACGAATGCCTCGCAGGTCTTTTCCATCAGTCGTTCTCCCAGTGCGTTAGTAAGTCTCGATAGAAGGCTGGCTCCCTCGGGAGTGCGCCGCGCAGCCCGCAGACCGCGGAGGCGAGCCCTTGGGCCCGCCGCAGGGTCACAGGGATGGGCCAGCCTTGGAGGATGCCCGCGATGAGGACCGAAGCAAAGGCATCCCCGGCACCGACCGTGTCCACCACCGCGACGTTGTTTCCCGGGGCCACGCGCTCGCAGGTGCCGTCGGCGCCGAGCCCGAGCGCCCCGGCCGCGCCGAGGGTCACGAAGACCTGTTCCAAGCCATGCCGGGCGAGCAGGCGGCGGGCGGCGTCCGTTGGCTCGCCGGGGCCGGAAAGGCTGGCCAGCTCGATGTTGTTGAGCTTGCACCAGCGGGCTCCATCCAGAAGGCTGGCGACGGTCTTCGCATCCCACCAGGGGTTGCGCAGGTTGACGTCCACGAACACGGGTGCGGCCGACTGCGCCCGGATGGCCGACAGGGTTTCCCGAGAGCTCCGCCGCCGCAGCGCCAGGCTGCCGTGGTAGATGAGGGCGATGTCCGCAAGCCCCTCGGGGGACGCGGCATAGTCATAGGCCTGGTCAGGCAGGATCGCGTAGCTCGGTTGGCCCGCCTCCAGCCGGATCTCGACCTGCCCGGTCGGGTGGTCCCGGTCGCGCTGCACCCCGGACAGGTCCATCCCCCAGTCCCGCATCGCAGCCAGGATCTCGTCGCCGGCGCTGTCGACCCCGACGCGACTGACGAACAAGGGGTTCAGCGCCAAGGCGCGCAGGTGCCAGGCGACATTGAAGGGTGCACCGCCGAGGACGCGGCTGCCGTCGGGAAAGCAGTCGAAAAGGACCTCGCCGAAGATCAGTGGGCGCGGGTGCTGCGAAGTCTGGGTCATGCAGCTGCCTCCTGTTCGACCCATGCGTCGGCTTCAGGCAGGAAGTGCACGACGCCCTCCAGCACACCGGCCGCGTAATTTCCGTTCATGCCGCGGTAGCCGCCGCGGGCGAGGTACAGCCTGTCCGGGTGGCCCGAGGCTTGGGCGGCATCGACCGCGGCTGCACGCACCATCGTTATCGCGTTGGCGACCAGTACTGATGGGACGGCGCTGCCCAGCACCGCCAGGTCGTTTCCGCTGTCTCCGGCGAAGACGGTGTGGTCTGGCGCCGCGTCCAGCCAGGCTCGCAGGAACAGGATCGCCCGTCGCTTGTCGGCGCGCGCCGGCAGGACATCGAGCAGCCCCGTGCGCCCGTCGATGTCCCGGCTCCAGATCACGTTGGCTCGAACGCCTTGCTCCTCTAACCGGGCCCGAGCCGTGGCGACGGCCGTGGCAGCGTCGGTGTTGGGCGTTGCATAGAAGGACGCTTTGAAGCGTGCTTGCTTCTCGGGTTCCTGGGGGCTCAGGCCAGCGATGTCCTGGAGGAGCGCCAGCAAGTCGGCATACTCCGCGCCGTCCCAGTCGGGTGCGATCTGGCTCCAATAGTCTTGCAAGGGCTCCCAGCCCTTGCCGCGGTGCAGGTAGATGCTCGATCCAACGTCACCAAGCAGGAACTGCGGTCGGGGCAGGTTCGTCTGCTCCAGCCCTTGCTCGGCCAGCTCGGGGTGGCGGCCCGTGACGTAGGCCAGGCAGACGCCCCTGTGCGCGGCGAGCCGTCGGAATAGCGGTCGGGCGTCCGGTGACTCGGGCGCCCTTCCGTCCGGGATCAGGGTTCCGTCCAGGTCGCTGCAGAGCAGCAGTGACGCGTCGCTAGGTGGCATGCTGATTGCCCTCCGGGGCTTCGTCGGGGACACGGCACTCGCCGAGGAACTGGTAGTGCTCGACGGCTTCCATGATCCCGGCGGCGTAGGGTGCCTTGGCGAAATAGATGCGCTGCTGGTCGATCAACTGCGAGAGCTCTTCGTGATGGCGGTTGGCGACGACCACGGCGAGGGTATTGCCGCGCATCATGTCCTCGTCCGCGCCGGAACCGCCGGCCACCAGCATGCGGCCCAGCGGGATGTGCAGCCGCTCCGAGACCCAGCGTAGGGCCAGACCCTTGGAGGCGCGCACCGGCAGAACGTCCAGGAACTGCCCGAACGACAGGATGAGGTTCACCGACAGCTCAGCCTGGTGCAGGAGGCTCTGGATCTCGGCCAGCGGCGGGGCCGTTTCCGGGTCGAGGAACCAGCTGATCTTGAACGGACTCTGGTGCTGTGCCGGCTGTGGCCTGAGCCCGGGCAGCTGGCCCAGGATGCGCCGCACGCTGCGGGGCTGCCACAGGTGATCGATGTGATCCGTCCACTGCTGGTCGGGCTCCAGCCTCTGGCCGTGCCAGATCTCGGTGCCGGTGCGGGTGATCAGCACGTCGGGCCGCGGGATGGCATGGGCCCGGATCTCGCGCAGGGCCGACTCCAGGTCCCGGCCCGTGGCGAGGCCGAAGGAGGTGCACTTGCGGTTCTCACGCAGGAAGCGGACGAAGACCGCCAGCGACTCCCGATCGCCGAGCAGGTTCTGATCGAGATCCGAGAAGATGGCGCGGTCGGCATAGCCGCCGTAACGCCGCCGGGTGAGGGGTGCCTCCGGGCGCGCCGCGCCGAGCAGTGCGCGCACCAACTCCAGGTAGCGTTGGGCGTGGGCCGTCCAGGAGTAATGGGCGCGTACGCCGGCAAGGCCCTGGTCGCGGCAAGCTGCCCAGTATGCCTCGTCGTGCAGCAGCCGCAGCAGGGCGTCCTGGATGTCGGCGGTCGAGAGGGGGTCGATGAGCATGCCGTTGTGGCAGTTGGCGACGATCTCGGTCGGCCCCCCGTCCTCGGTCGCCACGATGGGCAGCCCGGACGCCGCGGCCTCGATCAGGGTCAGGCCGAAGGGCTCGGTTAGGGCCGGGTTGACGAAGATGCCCTGGGTTGCGGCGGCCAGACGATAGACCTGGGGCACCTCGTCCGCCTCGTGGTGCTTGGGGTAGGCGACCTGGCCATAGAGGTCGTAGCGGTCGATCAGCATCAGGATCTCAGTGAGCACGCCGCGGGCGCCGTCGTCGAGTTCCTGCAGGTCATCGCGGTTGCCCGCGACGATGACCAGGTTGGCGCGCTCGCGTAACTCTGGGGATTCGCCGTAGGCCTCGACCAGGGTGGCCAGGTTCTTGCGTTCGTCGGGGCGGCACAGGGCGAGGATCATCGGCTTGCGCGGCTCGCGCAGGAAGCGCGCGATCTCCTGGGCGATCGGCAGGTCCCACTCGTCCCCCTGCGGCGGCGCAAAGCGGTCGAGGTCGGTGCCCGGAGGGACCACCGCCATGCGCGAGGGCTGGTAGAAGTCGTAACGCCCGTACTGGTCGTCGATCTCGGTTGCCGTGCTGGTGATGACCGCATCGGCCGTGGCCAGGGTCTCCTCTTCGGCCTCGATGCGCCGGGCGATGTTGTAGCGCGCCTCGATCTCATCGGGCGGCATGCCGGCTGCCAGCAGGCGGCGGCGCTTCACCCGGCCGAGGGAGTGGCCGGTATGGACCAATGGGATGGCCAGCAGCCGGGCCATGCGGCCGGCGACATAGCCGGCGTCGGCGTAGTGGGAGTGCACGAGGTCGGGCCGGCGGGGCAGGGTATGCAGCCACTCCAGGGCGTTGTCGGCGAAGCCGTCGAGGTGGTCCCAGAGATCCTCCTTGCGCAGGTAGCCGGGCGGGCCACAGCGGATGCGCACGATGTTGGCGCGCTCGTGAAGAGGTTCCAGCGGCTGGGCGTAATCGGCAGATACCCCGGAGTCATCGACCAAGCGCGTCAGCAGATCGACACGTTCCACGCCGGAGGCATCCGCCAGCGCACGGGCCAGCTCGACGACGTACTTGGTTTGGCCGCCGGTGTCGGCGTCTCGGCCGAGCTCGAGGTCGTGTCCCCGGATGAGTCCGTGGATGCTGATCAGGACGATGTGAAGCGGTCTGTCCGTTGCCTTCATGGGCTGGTCCTCCTGTTATCTGGTGCACGGATCGGCGCCGGGACTGACAGCCATCGGCCGGGCGGCCTGTCGTTGCTTGTTCAGGCAGGCGCCTGGCTGCGGATCACAGCGCCGGTGTCCACGACCCGCCGGATCGCCGCACTGGCCTGGGGGGTCTCAAGCTCCCGCCAGTGGTTGTAGTGGGCCATGATGGCGACGTGCTTCCCCCGGCGCCCAAGGTCCTCCAACAGCCGCAGCAGGTCGTCGGCATCAGGATCCGTCAAATAGCGGAAGGGCCAAAAGGAGAGGGACTTGGTCCCGATGCGGATCGTCTGGATGTGCTCGTAGGCCGCGTCGGTCAGCGGTAGCAGGTAGTAGCGCAGATACCTTGTCACTGTTTGACCTCCGTTTTCTAGGGTCCAGCCGCAGCGGAGACTCCCCGGGGAAAGACATCCGCCGCAGTCAGTGGGACCGTCGTTGGGGCCCGGGGCTGAGGGCGGTCGCTGCCGTGGATAGGGTCCGGCCAAATGCCCGAAGCGCTCCTCCGAGCTGGAGAACTGGCCCTAATCCTCTGGGAGGGGCTTGAGTGCCGCCTTGGGGTCCTTGAAACGCAGTGCCGTTACGAGGTCCTGGAGACCGGCAGACAGGCACTGGAGGCTCGCGTCTGGGAGCTGCTGAAGGGCTGCGGTGAGGGCCCCCTGGGCTGGCCTGGGGGCCGTGGCAAGCAAAGCCACCCCCGCCTCGCTCAGGTGCAGGCGGACGATGCGCTGGTCCGGTCCACCCCGGCGCCGCTCAATTAGGCCCTTGGTTTCGAGTTTGTCGAGCATGTTGCTGGCGGTGGATTGGTGGATGTAGAGCGCCGCCGCCAGTTCGGACACCTTCATCCCCGGAGTCGTGAACAGCTCCCACAACGCCCAGAGCTGGGGCGACGTCAGGCCGCACCGAGCCTCTACCCAGCGGGAGTAATCCTGTACCGCGCGTATCACGATCCGCAGGCTGTGCATGATCGACCGCACCTGTTCGTTGCGTTGCGGCGCCGCCTCGGGCGCTGATAGCTCGGCACTGACTTCCCCGGATGTTGGCGACATGCTCCACTCCCAAGATCTTGACTGATAGCAAATATAATTGTGCAAAAATATTTTGCAACAAAAATAGTTATTCCGACCGGGTTGATGCGTGGTGCCGTGACCGGGATGATGTCAGCGATAATCTTCCGGATAGCGCCTAGCCCCCACCCCCACCCGCGTCAGTAGGACAGCCCTATGACCATGCACCCCACCCCGCAACCTTTCTGCCTGGTCCTTGCCGCCGCCTTAATGATGGCCGCGCCGCCCCCTATTCTGGCCCAGCAACGGTTCATGACCATCGGCACAGGCGGGGTGACCGGCGTGTACTACGCCGCCGGAGGGGCGATCTGCCGCCTGGTGAACAAGGACCGTGCTCGACATGGGATGCGCTGCTCGGTGGAGTCCACCGGCGGCTCGGTGTTCAACATCAACACCATCAAGGCGGGCGAGCTGGACCTTGGTTTTGCCCAGAGCGACATTCAGTACAACGCCCTGAAGGGTGTCGGCCAGTTCGACGGCGCCCCGTTCCGCGATCTGCGCTCGGTCTTCTCGGTTCACCCGGAGCCCTTCACCCTGGTCGCGCGAAAGGAGGCAGGCGTGAAATCCTTCGCGGACTTCAAGGGCAAGCGGTTCAATGTCGGAAACCCCGGTTCCGGCACCCGAGCCTCCCTGGACGAGCTATTTGCCGCCATGGGGTGGCAGCTGTCGGACTTCTCGCTTGCCTCGGAGCTCAAGGCCGACGAGCACGGCTCCGCCCTGTGCGACGGCAAGATCGACGGTTTCCTGTACGGCGTCGGACACCCGAGCGCCAACATTCAGGACCCGACCACTACCTGTGGGGCCAGACTGGTGCCGCTCACCGGCCCGGCTGTGGAGAAGCTGGTGGCGGAACGGCCCTACTACGCCAAGACGGAGATCCCCGGCGGCTTCTACCCGAACAATCCGGACCCCACTGAGACCTACGGGGTTTTGGCTACTCTGGTGGCCTCCGCCCAGACGCCGGCGGACACGGTGTACCAGGTGGTGAAGGCGGTTTTCGACAACTTCGACGAGATCAAGCGGCTGCACCCGGCGCTCGCCAACCTGAAGCCAGAGAACATGATCAGGGACGGCCTGTCCGCCCCGCTCCACGAGGGGGCGGTGCGATACTACAAAGAGTGGGGCTGGATGTAGGTCGGTTCAGACCGGACCCACCGCAGGGCTGCCTCTTGCCCACTGAGATCGACAAGGCCCCGGAGTCCTTGCGGCAGTCGATGGCCGAAGTGGACACCGGCAGCCGCCGGCCCATAGGTCTGACCGCACGGGTCATCTTCGCCGTCTCCCTGGCCTGGGCCCTGTTCCAGCTCTGGTATGCATCGCCGCTGCCCTTCGCGCTGGGCGTCGGCATCCTGAACGACACGCAAGCACGGGCGCTGCACCTTGGCCTGGCGCTGTTTCTCGCCTTTACGGCCTGGCCGGCCTTCCGCGCCTCGCCCCGGGACCGGGTGCCGCTGCTGGACTGGGTCCTTGCCCTGGCGGGGGCATTCGCAGGGGCCTACCTGCTCCTGTTCTATGGGGAGCTGGCCACCCGTCCGGGGCAGCCGACGCCCATGGATATTATGGTGGCCTGCCTCGGGCTTGTGCTCCTGCTGGAGGCGACACGCCGCGCCCTGGGTTGGCCGATGGCGGCCCTGGCGGTCCTCTTCGTCGCCTATGCCATGCTCGGGCCCTACCTGCCGGATGTCCTGGCCCACAAGGGGGCATCCCTGTCGCGCTTGCTCTCCCACCTCTGGCTGACCACCGAGGGAGTCTATGGCATCGCGCTGGGGGTTTCCGCCGGGACCATCTTCGTCTATGTCCTCTTTGGCACCCTGCTCGACCGCGCCGGCGGGGGCAACTACATGATGCAGGTAAGCTTCGCCGCCCTCGGGCACCTGCGCGGGGGGCCGGCCAAGGTGGCGGTGGTCTCCTCTGGCCTGAACGGCCTGATCTCCGGCTCGTCGGTCAGCAACGTGGTCTCCGGCGGGATCTTCACCATTCCGCTGATGAAGAAGGCGGGCTACGGGGGGATCAAGGCCGGGGCCATCGAGACCATGGCCTCGGTCAATGGCCAGCTCATGCCGCCGGTCATGGGGGCCGCCGCCTTCCTGATGGTGGAGTACGTTGGCATACCATATGCGGAGATCGTCAGGCACGCGATCCTGCCCGCGACCCTGAGCTATCTGGGGCTGCTCTATATCGTGCACCTGGAGGCCTTGAAGCTTGGCATGCGGCCGGTCATACAACGCCAGCCGCGGACCTGGGGCGAGACGGCCTTGCGCCTCGGCCTGGGGTTGTCCGGGAGTGTTGCGGTGGTGGGTGCCCTGTACTACCTGTTTGGGGCCATCCAGGCCGGTCTTGGCGCCCTTGCGCCCTGGGCGGTGGGCACGGTGGTGCTGGGGCTCTACGGCATCAGCATCCAGCAGGCGGCGCGCAGCCCCGACCTGCCCGACGAGATCGACATCGATGACCCGCGTCCCCTAGACACCTGGCCGACCGTCCGCGCCGGCCTGCACTTCCTGATCCCCGTGGGGACCCTGGTGTGGTGCCTGATGGTGGAGGAGCTGTCGCCCGCCCTGTCGGCCTTCTGGGCGATTGCGGTCCTGATCGTGCTGATGTTGACCCAGCGCCCGCTGGTCCGCCTGCTGCGAGGCGAGGGCGCCGCCGGGGCCTGGGTCCAGGGCGCCCGGGAGGTGGTCCTCGGCCTGACCGACGGGTCGCGGAACATGATCGGCATCGCGGCGGCCACCGCCACCGCCGGGATCATCGTGGGTTGCATTACCCTGACCGGTCTGGGGCTGCGCATGACCGAGCTCGTCGAGCTGGTCTCTCACGGCAACCTGATGGCCATGCTCCTGTTCACGGCCTTCGCCTGTCTGGTGCTCGGGCTCGGGGTGCCGACCACGGCGAACTATGTCCTGGTGGCCACCCTGATGGCCCCGGTCGTCGTCGAGCTTGGCGCCCAGGGCGGGCTCGTGATCCCACTGATTGCGGTGCACCTGTTTGTCTTCTACTACGGGATCATGGGCGACATCACCCCCCCGGTGGGGCTTGCCACCTTCGCGGCGGCGGCCATCTCCGGCGAGGACGCGCTCAGGACCGGCGTGCAGGGGGTGCGCTATGCCTTGCGCACCGCGATCCTGCCCTTCGTCTGGATCTTCAACCCCCAATTGCTGCTGGTCGATGTCGACGCCGGGTTCGATCTGGCCGTCGTGGTGCTGGCGTCCACGTTGGCCATGCTGCTCTTTGCGGCGCTGAGCATGGGATGGTTCCGAGCCCGCTTACGCTGGTGGGAGGCGGTGGCCCTGGCCGCTGCGGTGGTCCTGCTGTTCCGGCCGGACTTCTTCATGGACACCATCGCCCCCGAGTTTCACGATAAGCCGCCGGCCCAGCTCTTCGACGTTGCACGTGAGGTCCCTGGCGGCGGGCGCCTGGCAATGGTGATCTCCGGTATGACCATCGAGGGCAAAGACTTGATGAAGACCGTCGCGGTGCGGCTGGGCGATCGGGCAACGACCGGGACAGCCAGGAAGGCGGACGGGCGCGAGCGACTGGCCCAGGCGGGCCTGCTCCTGATGCCACTGGGCGACGAGCTCCGGATTGCCCAGGTGAAATTCGGGAGCCGGGCCCAGAAGGGCGGTTTCGAACAGGGCTGGGAGGTGCTGGCGATCAAGGCTCCTACCGGCCGTCCGACGCCCCGGTGGTTCTATCTGCCCGCGCTGCTGTTGGCGTGGCTGGTTTGGTGGTCGCAGGGTCGGCGCTTGGTGACCTAGCCACCTCAAGGATCGTCCGGATGCCTGCCTTCGACCGACGCCCTCTGGCCATCCTGCTCATGGGCCCCACCGCCTCTGGCAAGACAGAGCTCGCGGTGGAGCTGACCGAGCGGCTGCCCTGCGACATCGTCAGCGTCGACTCGGCCATGGTCTACCGCGGCATGGACATTGGCACCGCCAAGCCGGATGCAGATACCCTGGCCCGGGCACCCCACCGCCTGATCGACTGCTGCGATCCGGCGGAGGCCTACTCAGCGGCGCGCTTTCGCGATGATGCCTTGCGGGAGATGGCCGCAATTGCCGGGAGTGGGCGCATCCCGCTCCTGGTGGGGGGCACCATGCTCTACTTCCGTGCCCTCCAGCAGGGGCTCTCCCCTTTGCCGAGCGCCGATCCCGAGACCCGCCGGCGTATCGAGGAGGAGGCCAAACGCCTCGGCTGGGACGCCATGCACCACCGGCTGGCTCAGGTCGACCCCAAGGCTGCGGGCCAGGTCCATCCCCACGATCCCCAACGCATCCAACGGGCTCTGGAAGTCTTCGAACTGACCGGCCGGCCGCTGTCGGACCTCCAGCGGGCGGGTGCCGGCCTGCATTGCTTGCCTTACCGCCTCATCAAACTTGTGCGTGCCCCTGGCGAGCGCGCAACCCTGCACCAGCGCATCGAGCAGCGCTTTCATGCCATGTTGGCCGCAGGCTTGGAGGATGAGGTCCGGGTCTTGTTGGCGCGTGGAGATCTGACTCCGGATCTGCCGTCGATGCGCTGCGTGGGTTATCGGCAGGTATTGAAATACTTGGCCGGCGAATATAAGTACCCGATAATGGTGCAGCGCGGCATAGTAGCCACGCGGCAGCTCGCGAAGCGCCAATTGACCTGGCTGCGTGCCGAAGCCGATTGCCATTGGCTGGCGGATGCCGACGGCCCGTTAGAGCAGGCCCTAACCCTGGCGAGGGCTGCCAGGGACTTTTGATGGGGGCGACTGTGCCCCGAACGCTGACCTAGCACTGTGCTAGGCTATTTGTCGCGCAACTGGTCTGTGGCGCCGCTGCCTCGAAGTCCCGATGCAGTGCCGGCCGTCCGCCAGGGCGCAACGACCAAAACAACAAGGAGATCCCCAATGTCCAAGGGCCAGAGCCTGCAAGACCCATTCCTCAACGCCTTGCGCAAGGAACGTATCCCCGTCTCGATCTTCCTAGTGAACGGCATCAAACTCCAAGGGCAGATCGAGTCGTTCGATCAGTTCGTCGTGCTGCTGAAGAATAACGTCAGCCAGATGATCTACAAGCACGCCATCTCTACCGTGGTTCCGGCCCGCAACGTCAAACTGGCGACGGGCCCGGAAGAGGCGCCGGAGCCGGGCAACGCCTGAGTTGCGCCGCTTACGGCACCTGCCTGCCGTCTCGAGCCATCATGTTTGAGCGGCCGAGCGCGGGGGAGCGGGCCCTGCTGGTGCATATCGACATCGGCACGCCGGTTGGGGCCGACACCGACACGGTGGAGGAGTTGCGCCTGTTGGCGAGTTCCGCCGGGGCGACCGTGGTCGGCCTGGTCACGGGTTCACGGGCGATCCCCGACCCCAAGCTCTTCGTCGGCAGCGGCAAGGCCGAGGAGGTCAAGGCCATGGCCGCCGCTGGGGGCGCGGAGTTGGTGATCTTCAACCACGCCCTCTCGCCCAGCCAGGAGCGCAACCTGGAGCGCCTGCTGGAGTGCCGAGTGGTGGACCGCAACGGCCTGATCCTGGACATCTTCGCGCAGCGGGCACGCTCTTTCGAGGGCAAGCTCCAGGTGGAGCTGGCGCAATTGCGCCACCTCTCGACCCGGCTGGTACGCGGCTGGACTCACCTGGAGCGACAGAAGGGGGGCATCGGGCTGCGCGGGCCAGGCGAGACCCAGCTGGAGACGGATCGACGCCTGCTGGCCAAGCGGATCGCCGTCCTGCGGGACCGCATCGAACGTATCGACGCCCAGCGCTCCCAGGGCCGGCGGGCCCGCCAGAAGGCCGAGTTGCCCACCGTCTCCCTGGTCGGCTACACCAACGCCGGTAAGTCCACCCTGTTCAACGCCCTCACCCGGGCCGGGGTGTACCAGGCCGACCAGCTCTTTGCGACGCTCGACCCAACCCTGCGTCGCCTGGACTTGCCCGGGCGGGCATCGGTGATCCTCGCGGACACGGTCGGCTTCATCAACCATCTGCCCCACGAACTAGTAGCCGCCTTCCGCTCCACCCTGGAGGAGACGCGCACCGCCGACCTCCTGCTCCATGTTATCGACGCCGCCGCCGAGGTCCGCGACCGGCGCATCGCCGATGTCGAGGGCGTCCTCGCCGAGATTGGGGCGGAGGACGTCCCGCGGATCGAGATCTTCAACAAGATCGACTTGCTCCCGGGGCACCCGCCTGGACTTGATCGCGACGCCCTCGGGCGCCCACGCCGGGTTTGGGTCTCTGCAGCGACTGGTGTCGGCCTAGACCTCCTGCTCGCGGCCATCGCAGAGCTGACCCGGGGCGATGAACTGCACCGGCTCCTCGTCCTGGGCCCAGAAGACGGGCGGCTGCGTGCCTGGGCCTTCAGCCATGCCCGGGTGTTGGCCGATCGCGCCAAGGAAGCGGGCGGCTGGGAGATGGAGTTGATGGTACCGCGCCAGACGCTCGACCGGCTGCTGCACGGCGAGGCCGCGCTCGCTGCGCGCTTCTCGCCGCCGGACGAGTTTGGCCCCGGGGCCGAGTCCAAGGCCCCGAGCCTAGGCGCTGGCTCCTGAGGGGCGCCGCAGTTTGCCCATAGCCGCCGCCTCCCCTAGAATGACGGGCCCGCAGACGCCGGATAACAAGCGTGGAGCTTGATTCCGAGCGGGGCGCTCGCACCTTGCCCTGTGAAAACGCGTTTGCGCTGCGTTCTCCGTTTGCCGGAGCGACTGAACGGGGCTGGCGCTCAGGTGTCTATCTCGGGTCCGCGATGCTGTCGCGGGTCAGGCATCCGGTTCCGTCCGGGCAGAGAATCCATGCGATGCGGGCTAGTGCCGCTATCCACATCAACGACCTGCGGGTCACTCTTTAAGTTCTTGGAGTAACTATGGCCTGGAACGAGCCGGGTGGGGGAAATAAGGACCCCTGGAGCGGCAAGGGCGGCGACCAGGGTCCGCCGGACCTCGACGAGGTGGTGCGTAAGCTCCAGGAGCGCCTCGGCGGCTTGTTCGGTGGCAAGCGCCGGGGCCCGAGCGGGGACGATGGCGGCGGCCGCGGCAATGGTGGCGGTTTTCCAACCTTGCCGAGCGGGATCGACAAGAAGACTATCGGTATCGCCGCTGGAGTCCTACTGGTCATCTGGCTCGCCTCCGGTATCTATATCATCGAGCCCGCGGAGCGCGGCGTGGTGCTGCGGTTCGGCGCCTACGTGGATACCACCGACCCGGGTCCGCACTGGCACATTCCGTTCCCCATCGAGACCGTCTCCAAGGTCAATGTCGACCAGGTCTCCACCTTCAGCCACACGGCGGTCATGCTCACCAAGGACGAGAACATTGTCGATGTGGAGTTGACGGTGCAGGCGCGTATCCAGGACGCGGCGGATTACCTTTTCCAGGATCAAAGCCCGGACAAAACGCTGCGCGACGCCACCGAGGCCGTGGTGCGTACCGTGATCGGGCGCAGCAAGCTGGACTACATCGTGACCGAGGGCCGTGGCGCCATCTCCCAGGACATCCAGGACAGAACCCAGGAGCTGATGAATCACTACAAGACAGGGTTGCTCATCACGTCGGTCAACATGCAGCCCGCCAAGCCCCCGGAGCAGGTCAAGGACGCCTTCGACGATGCCATCAAGGCCCGTGAGGACAAGGAGCGCCTGGAGAACAAGGCCGAGGCCTACTCCAATGAAATCCTGCCCAAGGCCCGCGGCGAGGCGGCCCGCATCGAGGCCGATTCCATGGCCTACCGCGATCGGGTGATCGCCGAGTCGGAGGGTGAGTCGGCCCGCTTCCTGTCGGTCCTCGCGGAATACAAGAAGGCGCCCGAGGTGACCCGTGAACGTCTCTACCTGGAGACCATGGAGCGGGTCCTAGGCGGGAATCCCAAGGTTCTGTTGGACATGAAGGAGGGCAACACCATGATGTACCTGCCCATCGACCAGATGCTCAAGGGCCGCGGTGCCGCGCCGCAGGCGGGGGCGTCGGCGTCGACGACGCCCTCGCGTACCTTCCAGGAGCCTGAGCCCACTGCGGAACGGTCGGTTAACCGCGAGCGGAGGACGCGCTGATGAACTCGCAATTCAAGGCCCTGGCTCCCTTTGGGCTCGTCGCCCTGGCCTTCCTCGTGTACGTGTTCACCTTTACCGTCTCCCAGTGGGAGATGGCCATCAAGCTGCGTCTGGGCGAGATCGTCCAGACGGACTATGAGCCCGGTCTGCATTTCAAGATCCCGGGACTCAACACGGTCATCACCTTTGACCGGCGCATCCAGACCCTGGATGCCCGCCCGCAGCGATTCCTCACCCTGGAGAAGAAGGACGTCATCGTCGACTCCTATGCGAAATGGCGCATCTCTAACGCGGCCCAGTACTACCGCTCGACCGGCGGAAATGCGGCGCGTACCTCGCAACTGCTTGCGGACCGGATCAACACCAGCCTACGTGACGAGTTCGGCAAACGCACCATCCAGGAGGTCATCTCCGAGGAGCGCCAGGAGATCATGGCCGAGCTGACCAAGGCCATCGACACGAAGGCCGACGACTTGGGCGTCGAGGTCATTGACGTGCGGGTAAAGAAGATCGATCTGCCGCCAGAGGTCAGCGAGTCGGTTTACTCGCGCATGCGCGCGGAGCGCGAGCGCACCGCTCGCGACCTGCGCGCGAAGGGCGGCGAGGCGGCCGAGCGTATCCAGGCCGATGCGGACCGCCAGCGCACCGTGATCCTCGCCGATGCCTATAAGAAGTCTGAAGAGCTGCGCGGGCTTGGCGATGCCAAGGCCTCAGAGACCTACGCCGGGGCCTATTCGCAAGATGACGAATTCTTCGCGTTCTACCGCAGCCTCAACGCCTATCGGAAGGCCTTCGGCGACGGCGGCGACATGATGGTCCTGCAGCCGGACTCCGAGTTCCTGCGCTTCTTCAAGACCCAGTCCCCCAACTGAGCGTCGCGGCGGGGCGCGGCCCCGTCGTTCGCCTCGCCCGCGCCCTTGGCATGGACAAAGCCACGCGCTTCTGAAATCATTTCGCGCTTTGTGGGCGGTCGGGCCGACCCGCCAGTCTGGGGCGCGAGCACGCTGGCGGGGTAGGAGCAGGCGATGTGGCACGACCTTTTGGTGGCCTTGGCCCTGGTCTTTGTCCTTGAGGGTATCTGGCCCTTTCTCAGCCCGGACGGGTTGCGCCAGGCCATGCGGGCCATCGCGGAGCTGGACGACCGGGCCCTGCGCATCTCGGGGCTGGTGAGCATGGGCTCGGGGGTTGCCCTGCTTTACTGGATCAACTGACTGGATTGCTTGGGTGCCGACGATGCATGAGGAGCGCTGGCTGCTGCCGGCCGGGATCGAGGAGATCCTGCCGCCACAGGCCCAGGTGATGGAGGGGCTGCGGCGTGAGCTCCTGGACCTCTACCTCAGCTGGGGCTACGAGCTGGTCATACCCCCCTTCATCGACTACCTCGATTCCCTGTTGACCGGGACTGGGCACGACCTGGATCTCCAGACCTTCAAGCTCACGGACCAGGTTACCGGGCGCATGCTAGGCGTGCGCGCCGACATGACGCCCCAGGTCGCGCGCATCGATGCCCATCACCTGCGGCGCGAGGGGCCAACCCGGTTGTGCTACCTGGGCACCGTGCTGCACACCCGCTCCGACGGCTTTGCCGGGACCCGAAGCCCCATGCAGATCGGGGCCGAGATCTACGGTCACACCGGGGTCGCCAGCGACGCCGAGATCCTGCGCCTGGTGGTGCTCACCCTTCGCCTCGCCGGGATCGAGGGGGCCTATCTGGATCTCGGCCACGTCGGGATCTTTCGTGGTCTGGCCCGCCTGGCGGGGCTGGACCAGGAACAGGAGCTGACCCTTTTCGAGGTCCTGCAGCGGAAGGCCGTCCCGGAGCTTGCAGACCTCATTGGCCAGTTTGGGGTCGATGGGGCCCCGGCGCAGATGCTGCTGGAGTTGGCGGAGCTGAACGGGGACGATGCCCTCGTGCGGGCACGCGGGGTCCTGGCGGGGGCCGGCCCCCAGGTTCTGGGGGCCCTGGACCACCTCGCCGGGCTTGCCGAGGAACTGCATCGCTGGGTGCCAGAGGTCCCGGTCCACTTCGACCTCGCGGAGCTGCGGGGTTATCACTACAAGACCGGCATGGTCTTTGCCGCCTTCGTGCCGGGCTGGGGCATGGAGATCGCCCGCGGTGGGCGCTATGACGACATCGGAAGGGTATTTGGACGGGCCCGCCCGGCGGTGGGCTTCAGCGCCGACCTCAAGGGATTGCTGCGCCTGGGCTCCGGACTCCAGGCCCGGTATGCCCGGGCAGGCGCCGTATTGGCACCCTGGTCCGCGGACCAGACGTTGCAGGTGGAGGTTGAGCGCTTGAGGGCCGGCGGGCGGCGGGTTGTCACCGAGCTGCCCGGCGCGCCCGACCAGTCCTGCGCCGCCCTCGGGTGCACCGAAACCCTGATCGAGCGCGACGGGCATTGGGTCCTGGCGCCCGCCCCGATCTAGGCCGGGCGCCTCCAAGCGGGTCGCGGTGGGGCGGGCTTCCGGGGGGCCGGGAGCATTGGGGGTCAGGCGATTGCCGGGCCGGAATCAAAATCTGGGGAAGACAGCGATGGGTAAGAGCGTAGTGGTCATCGGTGCTCAGTGGGGCGACGAGGGCAAGGGCAAGGTCGTCGATCTGCTGACCGACCGGGCGGCAGCCGTAGTCCGGTTCCAAGGTGGCCACAATGCGGGTCACACCTTGGTCATCGATGGGGAGAAGACTGTCCTGCACCTGATCCCCTCCGGGATCTTGCGCAACGGCGTGCGCTGCCTCATCGGCAACGGCGTGGTTCTATCCCCCTCAGCCCTGCTGGAGGAGATCGGGATGCTTGAGGGGCGCGGGGTTCCGGCCCGCGAGCGCCTCGCCATCAGCCCTGCCTGCCCGCTCATTCTGCCCTATCACATCGCCCTTGATCAGGCCCGCGAGCGGGCGCGCGGGGCCAAGGCCATCGGCACCACCGGGCGGGGCATCGGCCCAGCCTATGAGGACAAGGTCTCCCGCCGCGGCATCCGCCTGGGTGAACTCCTCGATTACGCACATTTCCGGGAGCGTTTGCGCGAGGTCCTCGATTACCACAACTTCGCCCTTGTTCACTACTTCAAGGCCGAGGCCGTGGACTATGAGCAGGTCCTGGACGAGGCTCTGGCCCAGGGCACTGCCATCGCGCCCATGGTGGCGGATATCCCCGGCCTGCTCCACGATCTGCGGCGCGCCGGGGCCAGTATCCTGTTCGAGGGGGCTCAGGGGGCGCTACTGGACATCGACCACGGCACCTACCCCTTCGTGACCTCGTCCAACACCACCGCCGGTGGCGCCTGCACTGGCAGCGGCATGGGTCCTCGCCACCTCGACTACGTCCTGGGCATCGTCAAAGCCTACACGACGCGGGTGGGGGCCGGCCCGTTCCCGACCGAGCTGTTCGACGCGGTTGGCGACCACATGGGGGAGAAGGGCCACGAGTTCGGCGCGACCACCGGGCGCAAGCGCCGCTGCGGCTGGCTGGACGTCGTTGCACTGAAGCGTTCGTTCGATATCAACAGCATCACCGGTGTCTGCATTACCAAGCTCGACGTCCTCGATGGCCTGGACACCATCCGACTCTGCGTCAGCTACGACCTGGACGGCCAGGCCGTGACCGTCCCGCCGGTCGGAGCCGAGGCCTTCTCACGCTGCCGCCCAACGTACATCGACATGCCAGGCTGGTCCGAGAGCACCTACGGGGTTACCCGCTTCGCGGATCTGCCGGACCACGCCCGCCGTTATCTGGCCAAGATCGAGGAGTTGACCGGGGTCCCCATCGACATCGTCTCGACCGGACCGGACCGCGCCGAGACCATGGTCCTGCGCGACCCGTTCGCTGGTTGAGGCCGCGTCGGGACCTAAAACAGGGGGGCCGCGGTGCCGGTGACCGAGATGCTTCTGGAGGGGGTCAAGCTGCTCGTCCTCGGGATGGGCATCGTCTTCGGCTTTCTTCTGTTTCTGGTGGGGATCCTGAACCTCACGGCCGGGCTGATCCAGCGGATCGAGGGCGAGCCGCCGACGGCCGGCATCGTCGGCGGGGCCGCTGGAGAGAGTGGGGGCGAGGCCGAGGTCGTGGCGGCGATCGGTGCCGCCATCGCCCTCTATCGCGCCAGGCATGGCGTGTAGTACTTCGTTCGCAGGCATGGCGCGTTGGGGTAGAGAGGCCTTTGTCTGGGCCTGAGGCGCCGCCTATGCTGGTGGCGGCATGACCACGGGTCCATCGATCCAACTTGCCGGGTGTACCAATGAAAAACGCCGCCCCACTGGGCATCACTGAGCTGGTCCTGCGCGACGCCCACCAGTCCCTGCTGGCCACGCGCCTGCGCATCGACGACATGCTCCCCATTGCCGACAAGCTCGACCAGGTCGGCTTCTGGTCCCTGGAGACCTGGGGCGGGGCCACCTTCGATGCCTGTATCCGCTACCTGGGTGAGGATCCGTGGGAGCGCCTTCGCCGGCTCAAGGCGGCGATGCCCAGGACGCGACACCAGATGCTGCTGCGCGGCCAGAACCTGCTGGGTTATCGACACTACGCGGACGACGTGGTGCAGGCCTTTGTCGAGCGGGCCGCGATCAACGGCGTGGACGTCTTCCGCATCTTCGATGCCCTCAACGACCTGCGCAACTTCCAAGCCGCGGTCAAGGCGACGCTGGCCACCGGCAAGCACGCCCAGGGGACGCTGTCCTACACGGTGAGCCCAGTCCACCACATGGGCTACTGGGTGGATCTTGGGCGCCGTCTCGAAGACCTGGGTTGTCACTCGATCTGCATCAAGGACATGGCGGGTCTGCTCAAGCCGTATGTGGCGGAGGAGCTGGTCTCCCGCCTGAAGGAGACCTGCAGCGCCCCCATCGCCATGCAGTGCCACGCGACTACCGGGATGAGCACCGCGAGCATCGTCAAAGCGGCGGAGGCGGGCATCGACATGGTGGACACCGCCATCTCGTCCATGAGCCACACCTATGGCCACTCCGCCACGGAGTCTGTCGTGGCCATCCTTGCCGACACCCCGCGGGCCACCGGGCTCGATCTGCAGCTTCTGGAGGAGATCGCGGCTTACTTCCGCGACGTACGGAAGAAATACGCCAAGTTCGAAGGGGCCTTGCGCGGCGTGGATGCCCGCATCCTGGTCGCCCAGGTCCCGGGCGGCATGCTGACCAACATGGAGAGCCAGCTCCGGGAGCAGGGGGCGAGCGATCGCCTTGACGCTGTCTTGGAAGAGATCCCCAGGGTCCGTCAGGAGCTCGGCTACATCCCGCTCGTGACCCCCACTTCCCAGATCGTCGGCACCCAGGCAGTACTCAACGTCCTGACCGGAGAGCGCTACAAGTCCATCACCGCTGAGACCACTGGTATCCTCAAAGGGACCTATGGGGCCACACCGGCCCCGGTGGATCCTGCCCTGCAGGCGCGCGTGCTGCAACCCGGGGAGACACCCGTTACCTGCCGCCCAGCGGACCTGCTGGCGCCGGAGATGGCGCGCCTGGAAGCGGATTTGACGCGAACCGCCCAGGACAAGGGTATCCGCCTGGCGGCGTCGGTGGTGGACGACACCCTGATCTGTGCCCTGTTCCCCCAGGTCGGGCTCAAGTTCCTCGCCAACCGAGGCAACCCAGAGGCCTTTGAGCCGCCCCCATGGGAGGAGGCCAAGGCCGCCCCGCCCGCAACGCCCCAGGCCGCGGCGGTCCCTACGCCGGTTAGCGAGGAGTATCGCGTGGAGGTGAACGGCAGGCCCTACCGGGTTAGGGTCTCGCCCGCGGGCGCTCTGGAGGAGGTTGCCGCGGGGGCACCGACCTCGGTACCGGTGGTAGCGTCTGACGCCAAGCCTGTCCCATCGCCGCTCGCCGGAACCGTGGTTCAGGTCAAGGTCACCCAGGGCCAGCGGGTCTCCGCCGGAGAGGTTATCCTGATCCTGGAGGCGATGAAGATGGAGACGGAGATCCGT
Organism: Chromatiaceae bacterium; assembly: GCA_041307765.1. Lineage (GTDB taxonomy): Bacteria > Pseudomonadota > Gammaproteobacteria > Chromatiales > Chromatiaceae > DYRB01. The sequence continues at coordinate 6,180 of JBFZCW010000122.1, read as the reverse complement.
ACCCCGCGAGCGGGTGTGGTGGCTGAGGTCAAGGTCAAGCGGGGGGAGGGCGTGACGGTCGGCCAGACCCTGGTCACCCTGGCCTGAGGCAGCGGACCGATGGACTCGTTGCTCGCCCTCTGGCAGTCCGTCGGGATTGCCAATCTAGACTGGGGTCAGGGCCTGATGATGTGCATCGGGGGACTTCTGGTCTATCTCGCGGTGGCCCGCAAGTTCGAACCTCTCCTGCTGGTCCCCATCGGATTCGGGGCCATCCTGAGCAACGTCCCCCTGGCCGGCATTGGCGGCCCGGATGGGCTCATCGGTCAGATCTACCGTGTCGGGGTGGAGTCGGGGGCCTTCCCCCTGCTCATCTTCATGGGGGTCGGGGCCCTGACGGACTTCGGCGCCCTGATCGCCCGGCCGTCGACGCTACTCCTGGGGGCGGCGGCCCAGTTCGGAATCTTCGCCACCCTGATCGGAGCACTGGCCCTCAACTGGGTCCCCGGATTCGACTTCTCCATGGCCGACGCTGCCTCCATCGCCATCATCGGCGGGGCGGATGGGCCGACCGCGATTTTCCTTGCCTCCCGCCTGTCGCCGGACCTGCTCGGGGCCATCGCCGTGGCGGCTTACTCCTACATGGCCCTGGTCCCCATCATCCAGCCGCCCATCATGCGCGTCCTGACGACCCCGGCCGAGCGTGCCGTGGTCATGGAGCAATTGCGCCCGGTGTCCAAGCTGGAGCGCCTGCTGTTCCCGTTCACGGTGCTCGCGCTGTGCATCCTGCTCCTGCCCTCTGCCGCGCCCCTCATCGGCATGTTGACCCTGGGCAATTTCCTGCGGGAATGCGGGGTGGTGGAGCGCTACAGCCGCGCCGCCCAGAACGAGGTGATCAACGTAGTCACCCTACTGCTCGGCCTGGCCGTTGGGTCCAAGCTCTCCGCGGACAAGTTCCTCACCGTCGAGACCCTCGGGATCCTGGCCCTCGGGGCCGTTGCCTTCTGCATTGGCACTGCCGCCGGAGTCCTGATGGGGAAGGTCATGCACCGGGCCACCGGCGGTAAGGTCAACCCCCTCATCGGCGCAGCCGGGGTCTCTGCGGTCCCCATGGCTGCCCGAGTGGTCAACAAGGTCGGACAGGAGGCGGATCAGCACAACTTCCTGCTCATGCATGCCATGGGGCCCAATGTCGCCGGCGTCATCGGCTCCGCAGTGGCAGCGGGCGTATTGCTGGCCCTCGTGCCGCATTGAGCGCCAAGGAAGCATTTGGCCGTCGGCTTTCAGCGGAGAGCACTGGGGGGAAGAGGGTGGCTGCCCAGCCGCTCTTCTCCCAGACTCAGAGGGTCCTGGTGGATGATGATGTCAGCATCGGGGAAGGCTGCCTGCAGGCGTGCCTCCACCTGGTCGGAAATGGCGTGGGCTTCCGACAGGACCAGCTCGTCGGGAAGCCCGACGTGGAGCTGGATCAGCTTGGTGGGGCCGGAGCGGCGGGTGCGTAGGTCATGGACGTTTCCCACCTGGGGCACGGACATGGCCAGCTCGACGATGCGTCCGCGCTCCTCGGCCGGGAGCTCGCGGTCCATGAGGAGGTCGATGGCGTCCCGGGCGATGGTCAGGGCACTGTAGGAAATGTAGGCCGCGATGGCCAGTGCGAACCAAGGATCCAGACCAGACCACCCGTAAAGTGCCAGCACCAGGGCGAGCAGGGTGGCCGTATTGGTCGCGAGGTCCGTCGCGTAGTGCAGGGCATCGGCGCGTATGGCCGTGGACTGGGTGCGGGCGATGACCCGATATTGAATGGCCAGCAGGGCCACGGTTGCGAGGATGGCGAACAGCATCACCGCCACGCCCACGCCGATCTCCGTGAGCGGCTGGGGATGACGCAGCCGGTCTACGGCATTCAGCACCAGGAAGACAGAGGAGCCCAGGATGAAGGCCGCCTGGGCCAAGCCGGCGAGGGCCTCCGCCTTGCCATGGCCAAAGCGGTGGTCCTCGTCGGGGGGCAAGAGGGCGTAACGCACCGCGATCAGGTTCACGACGGAGGCACCGGCATCCATCAGCGAATCCACCAGAGAGGCGAGCACCGTGACGGACCCGGTCATCAGCCAAGCGACGAGCTTGGCCAGGATCAACAGGGAAGCGGTCGCAACCGAGGCATAGGTCGCGAGCCGCAGGAGGCGTGCGTTGTCTGTGGTCAAGGTGGGCCTCTGGGATTACGCTGAGAAAACAGATCGATGGATATCAATCTTAGTAAACGGCTGAAGAGTCGTGTGAGACCTGGGGGCGAGTCTCGCAGGCTGTTTGCGGTCGATTCTCTGTGCGCCCCCGGCGGGCTCTAGACCTCTGGATAGAGCCATTCGGCCTAGCCGGCGCCCCACTTTCTGAAGAAGAACTGGCAGCGGAGCTTGTCCACCTCAATCACGGCGGCATCCGCAAGGGGGACCTCGGTCCTCGTCGGCGCAGGCCGACCGTTGACGCCGAATGCAACGTCTGGATCGTTGCAGACCAGGAAATGGCCGTCTTGGCGACGTGTGATGACGACCCGATTGGCCCCGACGTGCGCCAGCTGCGTGCTGTCGCCCCGCAGCGCGAACACGAGGCCAAGGTCGGGACCGCTCTGGATCTGCACATACGCCAGCTCGGCGTCTGAGCCCCGGATTGCAGTGGCCTGTGGCGCAGTGGTCAGGCCCGACAACTCTTGGACCGCCTCGGAGAAGTGCAGGGTGTGCTTGCCGATACGGGTCACGTCGCCATGGTGCAAGGCGGCTTGGTCGACCCTCTCGTTGTTGAGGATGACTGAGTACCTGGGGTCTAGGGCAGCGATGCTGTAACCGTCGGGGTGGGCACTGATCAGGGCGTGTCGCGGGCCGACAGCCAAGCTGTCGATGGGGATGTCGCACTCTAGCGCGCGCCCGATGGTCACCGGCTGAGCGCCGAGGGGGTACATCGAGATCAGGCGTCCCTTGAAGGACAGGGTCACGTTAGCCATGGGTCGCGTTCCCCGCTGATCGTATCGGCGAAATCCGGCCGCGCCGCCTGCTGCTCTTCCTGTCTGTCGCGGCGATGCGGCCCGGCTCGGCGAGACGCCGATATTATCAATTCGTGCCGGATCGAGTCCGGACTCCGTGCGCCTACACGGGCGTCCCGGTTCCTCAAGCCTCGGGCTCTGGGGGGAGGGGCCGCGGGCGCGCTGGGCGGCGCGTCGTTCTGGGGATGTAGCGGACGGTCTTGACCGCGTTGTCCGCGGTCTGGGTGATTTCCAGCGGATAGCCGTGGAGCTTAAGGCTGGTGCCGGGCTCCGGGATGGTCTCCATGTAGTCCAGGATGAGGCCGTTGAGCGTCTTGGGCCCCCGCGTGGGGAGTTGCCAATGGAGGACGCGGTTGAGATCGCGTACGCCGATCCCGCAGTCGATGACGAGGCTGCCATCGTCCGCCCGGTGGATCTCCAGGATCTGGTCCGAGGGGTCGGTGGTGAACTCCCCGACAATCTCCTCGAGCAGGTCCACCAGTGTGATCAGCCCCATGAAGTCGCCGTACTCGTCGACCACCAGAGCCACCCGGCGCCGCTCACGCTGGAAGTTGATGAGCTGCTGGTAGAGCGGGGTCCCCTCCTGGACGAAGTACGGCGTGCGGCTGATCTCGCGCAGGGCAGCCCGGTCGAGCCGGCCGTGGGCGAGCACGGCGTGCAGGGCGTTGCGGGCATGGAAGATCCCAATGACGTTATCGATGCTGCCGTCGAACAGGGGCAGCCGCGTGTACTGGGCATTCTGGATGGCGGCGACGATCTCGTCCTCTGGGGCCTGGATGTCGATTCCCTCCACCTCGTGGCGGGGGACCATGATGTCCTCCACCGTGGCCCTCTCCAGATCAAGGATGCCGAGCAGCATCTTGCGGCTGCGCTCCGGGATCATGGCCCCCGCCTCGCTGACCACGGTCCGCAGCTCCTCGCGGCTGAGGGCCTGGCCGTCGCTGCCGGGCGGCTCGATGCGCAGCAGCGTCAGGAGGCCCGTCACCGCGAGGTTGACCGCCCAGACCACCGGGTACAGGACCTTGAGCAGGGGTGTATAGACGTAGGCCGCCGGGTAGGCGAGGCGCTCAGGGTGCATGGCGCCAAGGGTCTTGGGCGCTACCTCGGAGAAGACCAGGACCGCCAGGGTCAGGATGCCGGCGGCCAGTGCGATGGCCCCCTCACCGCCGAGCTCCAGGGCGATCACCGTGGCGAGCGACGAGGCCAGGATGTTGACGAAGTTGTTTCCAAGGAGAATGAGCCCAATGAGGCGCTCCGGACGTTCCAACAGGGCCAAGGCGAGCTGGGCGCCGCGGTGGCCGTGCTCGGCTCGGTGGCGCAGCCGATACCGGTTGACCGTCATCAGGGCCGTCTCAGACCCCGAGAAGAAGGCCGATAGCAACAAGAGCAGGACGAGGGCGGCGAACAGCCACAGGAGGTGCAGGTCATTCATACGGCAGCAGTGGTCAGGCGTCTGGCAGTGGGGCGGCGCCGGCATGGCCGGCACCGCCAGTGGCCCTCAGTCGCCGAAGGACTCCGTTGTGTAGCGCTCCACACGCACCCGGTCGGACCAGTGGTCCGCCGGCAGTCCCGCCTTGCGCTTGAGGTGATGAAGGAAGTCCCGGGGCTCTGCGAGAGACTCCCAGACCGACGGCAGAAAGGTCCCGCGGGCCCGTCCCTCGGTGAGGATCAGCCCATCGATCCCGGGGCGTATTTGCGCCAGCAGATCCGTCTCCGAGACAAAAGACATAGGCTCCGGGGGCGTCAGGACCGAGATGTGGACCGCCAGCGCGGGGAGCTCCCGGTGCGCTACCGGTGGGAAGCGCGGATCGCGAAAGGCAGCGGCATAGGCGTTCTCGACCACGTCGCGCACCAGCGGCTGGACGGCCTCCAGGTGGCCGATGCACCCGCGCAGCTCGCCGTGCAGGTGCAGGGTGACGAAGGTGGCCCGCTGGTCCCGCAGGGGCTCCGGGTAGTCGCCGGGGTCAACGTGCAGCGGGGTTCCCTGGCCCAAACCGAAGGCAATGGACCGCCGGGCCAGGTCGAGCAAGGTCCTGCGGGCCTCCGGAGACAAGGTCATGGGCTCAGCCGACGGCATAGGCACCGTACCCGACGACGCGGTCCTTTGGACCCGCGGTGTCCCCAGAGTTGCGCAGGTCCAGGGTGCGGGCGTGCAGGCCGCGGCGGCGGGCCTCCTGCAGCAGGCCGGCCACGGGGATCCGTCCGCAGGCCTGATGGTAGCCGATCGCCTCCGGGTGAAGGCCCTCGATGGCTCGGGTCGTCTGCGCGTCCATGGCCCTGGCGCTGGCGTAGTCCATGTAGTGACTCAGATCAGAGCTGATCACGATCAGGGTCTCGTCCCCGCCCCAGAGGCGGTCTAGGACCTGCGCGACCTCGGCCCCGTCGGCTTCCCCGACCAGCAGGGGGACCAGGCTGAAGGTCCCGAGCGTCAGTTGTAGGAACGGGAGCTGGACTTCCAGGCAGTGCTCCCCCTCGAAGGGGGCGTCGAGCTCCCGCACCTGGGGCAGGTCGGCGAGTCCGGCCAGCGCGGCGCGGTCCACCGGGATCGCCCCGAGGGGGGTCAGGAAGGTCTCCGACCGGCTGTAGGCCAGACCGCTCAGAGCGACCCGATGGGCTGGCCCGAGTAGGACCACGCGGGTGATCTGCCCAGCCATATTGGCAAGCTGGGCGTACGCGCTGCCAGCCACCGGACCGGAATAGATGTAGCCCGCATGTGGGACGATGATCGCCTTGGGGGCCGGCTGCGCTGGGTTCGGCCGGCCGGCCGCAGCCAGGAAATTGCGTACCTGATGGCCGAGTTCCTTGGCGTCTGCCGGGTAGAAGAGTCCGGCTACGGATGGATGACGGATCCTGGACATGGATGGATGCCTCACTGCGGTCAGGACCGCACGGGTTCTCGGTACCTTTTAGTTTAACAGCCGCAGGCGTCCGTGATCGTGCGCTCCGCCCGAGGCACCGCACCACCCCGGTTTGACGCCCCTGTGGCGAGTTGCTGTAATGCCGGGCCTTATCCCTCCGCTTGATGGACTCTAGAAATCGGCCATGTCACTGCAACCCGTCATCCTCTCCGGTGGGTCAGGCACGCGCCTCTGGCCCCTGTCGCGGGAGGCGTATCCCAAGCAATTCCTGCCCCTGACCAGCAGCTACACGATGCTGCAGGAGACGGTGCG
>JBFZCW010000121.1:0-4500 GCA_041307765.1 Chromatiaceae bacterium | reverse complement strand
CATACCGATGACCATGATGGCGATCATGGCACCGACCAGGGAGTTGTAACCGAACAGAGGCTTGCGTGCGAAGGTCGGAACGATGGAGGCCAGCACACCCATGGAGGGCAGGATCAGGATGTAGACCTCCGGGTGGCCGAAGAACCAGAACAGGTGCTGGAACAGGACCGGGTCGCCGCCGCCGGCGGCGTTGAAGAAGCTGGTGCCGAAGTGGCGGTCGAACAACAGCATGGTCACCCCGCCGGCCAGCACTGGGACCACCAGGATCAGCAGGAAGGCCGTCACCAGCCAGGTCCACACAAAGATCGGCATCTCCATCAGCTTCATGCCGGGGGCGCGCATGTTGAAGATGGTGACGATGATGTTGATGGAGGCCAATACGGAAGAAATACCCAGAAGGTGGATGGCAAAGATCAGGAAGTCCATGGACATGCCGACCTGGATGGACAGCGGCGGGTAGAGGGTCCAGCCGGTGTTGATCTGAGTCCCGCCGCCGGGGAAGAAGGGCACCACGAAGGACAGGATCAGCATGGTCCCGGCCGCCGGCAGGATCCAGAAGCTCAGGTTATTCATCCGCGGCAGGGCCATGTCCGGGGCCCCGATCATGAGCGGGATCATCCAATTGGCCATGCCCGCGGCGGCCGGCATCACGGCCCCGAAGATCATCAGGAGGGCGTGGTTGGTGACCAGATTGTTGTAGAGGTCCGGCTCCAGCAACTGCAGCCCCGGCATGAACAGCTCCATGCGGATCAGCATGGCGCTGGCACCGCCCATGAAGAGCATGATCAGGGCGAACACCAGGTACATGGTCCCGATGTCCTTGTGATTGGTGGAGAAGAGCCAGCGCTTGATCCCGGTCGGCGGACCGTGGTGCTCGTGCTCGTGATCGTGGGCGTGATCCAGTGTCGTTGCGGTCATGGCGGTCTACCTCGTGGGAGAGAGAGTTCGTCCGCACGCCGACGCAACCGGCCGGACCGGGCTGCGCGGGGTTGCGTCCTTGTGCGGATGGGAAGCAGTTTGCATCGGCCTACTTGGCTGGCCTACTTGACTGCGAGGGACCGGCCGGCACGCACATCGCGCGGCTGCACCACGTCGCCCGTGTCATTGCCCCAGGCGTTACGCTCGTAGGTGATGATGGCGGCCAATTCCAGGTCGTTCAGGCTGTTCCAGGGGACCATGGCCGTGCCGGCCTTGCCGTTCAGCACGATGTCCAGGTGTCCCTGGATAGGCCCCGTGGCGATCTTGCTCCCGGCGAGGGCCGGGAAGGCAGGCGGCAGGCCCTTGCCGTTGATCTGGTGGCAGGCGCTGCACTTGCTGTTGTAGAGGTCCTGCCCCTTCGCCAGCAGGTCGTCCTTGGTCCAGGTCTTGTCCACGTTGGCCTCGGCCGCGGAGGCGAGCATCACCTGCTTCTGCTGATCCATCCAGGAGGCGAACTTCTCCTTAGATACGGACTCCACCACGATGGGCATCCGCGAGTGCCAGGTCCCGCACAACTCGGCGCATTGACCGCGGAAAGTCCCCTCGCGGTTCAGATCGACCCAGGTCTCGGTGACGTAACCGGGGATGGCGTCCTTCTTGACCGCCAGCTCCGGCACCCAGAAGGCGTGGTTCACGTCAGCGGAGGTGTGCAGAAAGCGGATCTTGCTGCCCACCGGCAAGACCAACGGGTTGTCCACGGCGCGGAGATACAGGTCGCCGGCTTTGTCCTGGGGCGTGTAACGGCTCTCGATGCGGACGTGCTTGGGCTGGCCGTCCACCTCTACCGAGTGATCCAGGTACTCGTACTCCCACCACCACTGGTGACCCACGACCTTGACGTCCATGAGGTCCTCGCCCTTGGGCACCTCCCAGACCCGCTCCAGGGTCTTCTGGGCGGAGTTGGCAATGGTCAGATCGACCCCCAGGACCAGCACCGGGACGATCACCCAGGACCAATGCCCGAACCAGGACTCGTGGAAGTGCTGATCCGCCACATAGCCCCGGCTCTTGCGGTGGTGGACCAGGGAGTAGATCACGAAGCCGAAGATGAGGACCAGCAAGACCGCGGCGATGGTCGTGGTCAGCATGTGGATGTCGTAGATCTCCTGGGCCACGCCGGCGGCGGGCTGGGGGAAGTTGATCCCCAGCTCGGCGGCTGCGGGGCCTGCCCAGGCCGCGAAGGATAGTGAGGCTGTGGCAGCCCCGATGCGCTTTAAGTTCACTGCCAAATGCCCTCTCGTTGTGCTTGTTGTGCTGGCGAGGCCAGGCCCGGGTTCTGGACCTGTGCTTCGCGGAGTTCAATGCTGGAGTGCTGCAGGCCCAGCCACCCTTGGAGCTCTGCGGCGAGATCCTCGCGCTCCGCGTCGAGCAATCGGGTCGCCACCTCGCAGCGTCGCCCGTGGCACCGCAGGACCAGGCGGCTGGGATACCAGCCGCGGGGGTCGCGCGACAGGGTCGCCCGCGTCCAGTAGCGGGGGAGACGTGCGACCTCCGCCAGGCGGCGATGCCCGCGCAAGACGCGCAGGTCCTCACCGTCGATCTCGATGACCTCACGGCTGTGCCCGGCCACGGAGCAGAGGTAGAAACCCAAGCCCAGGACCAGCAGCTCCAGCCCAGTAAAGGGCAGCACGAGCCAGGCCCCTAAGGACACCCAGTAGGCCCCCACAGCCAGGATGCAGCAGCCCAACCCCGCGACCAGCCGCTTAACCCAGCGCCAGCTCATACTGCAGTTGGGCTTGAGGGTGAACCGACAGGTGTCCTCGGCCGGATTTTCACAGACCAGCATAGTTTCAACCCAACAGTAGTCGGACGGGTCATCGGCATGGATAACCCAGCGCCGATGCGGCACAAAGCCCGCGTGTGTATGCCCAGTCGGGGAGTGGCCAGAGGTTCCGGTCGGCGAGGCGTGGAATCTGACGGCAGCGAGAGTGCGAGAAATCAACCAAAATTGCAACCTCATTTGACTCAAATCAATATATCAATATCTCCTGATGTGTTTCTGCACCTGATCCCCGGCACCTGATAGGCGCAGGCCGGGACAGGCGTCCCGCCAGCCCGAGCCCCAGACCTCGGGCACCGGGACCGCCCGAGGACCTCTGGCGCCCAGGCCGCCCCATCCCGTACGCTCACTTGTCCGTCGGCGGTGTGGGTTCGGGCGCCCTTGGCCTATGCTGAACCCCATCCCGGCCCCCCCCGACGGAGCCGGCCGCAACGCCCAGCCGATCCGCAGCGACCTCAGGAGCAGCGCATTGCCAACACCTCCCCAGTCCCCGTCGTCCCCGCTGCGCCCCGCCGCTGGGGGTCCGCAACAAGGCAACCCGGTGACCGCCGTCGCCCTGCCCGAGGTCCGCCCCAACCACAAGCTGACCGTCGAGGAAGTCCTCGATGGTCTGGTCACGGACGGGCTCGTCGCCCGCGCCACGGCCCAGAACCTGTTGAAATCCGTCGCCCCCAAGGACCGGGCGGAGCGCCACGCCCTGGAGATCGTCGCCGATGCCAAGCTGCACTACGCCCCACATGGAAGTGGAAGTCCCGGAAAGAGGCAGGAGCCGGACCGGGACGCCCCACATGGAAGTGGAAGTCCCGGAAAGAGGCAGGAGCCGAGCCGGGACGCCAAGACCCTCAAGCGCGTCATCACCCTGGAGGAGTTGACCTTTTGGCTGGCCCAGCGCAGCGGGCTCGACTACCTGCGCATCGACCCGTTGAAGATCGATGCCCCCAACGTCGGCGACCTGGTCACCGCCGCCTATGCCGCCTGGAACCGCATCCTGCCAGTCCTGATCACTCCGGAGCGGGCCATCTTCGCTACCTCCGAGCCCTACCTGACGGACTGGATCGAGCAGGTCCGACAGATCATCAGGCGCGACGTCGTCCGCGTGGTGGCCAACCCGCGGGACATCGAGCGCTACCGCAAGGAGTTCTTCGGCGTCTCCAGCTCTGTCAAGGGGGCGACGGAGGGCCCGGACGAGGCGCGCTTCCGCGGCATGCACAACCTCGAGGCCCTGGTTGAGCTCGGCAAGTCCGGGACCCTAGATGCCAACGACAGCCACATCGTCCATATCGTCGACTGGCTGCTCCAGTACGCCTTCGACCAGCGCGCCAGCGACATCCACATCGAGCCCCGCCGCGACGTGGGGAACATCCGCTTCCGCATCGACGGGGTCATGCACCCGGTCTATCAGGTCCCGGCGCGGGTCATGGCCGCGGTGACCAGCCGCATCAAGATCCTCGGGCGTATGGATGTGGCCGAGAAGCGCCGCCCCCAGGATGGGCGCATCAAGACCCGCACCGAGGACGGCCGCGAGCTCGAGATGCGTCTCTCCACCATGCCTACGGCCTTTGGCGAAAAGCTGGTCATGCGCATCTTCAACCCGGACGTCCTCCTCAAGGACTTCGCGGAGTTGGGCTTCGGCAAGGAGGATGCGGCGCGTTGGAAGGAGATGGTCGGACGCCCCCACGGCATCATCCTGGTGACCGGGCCCACCGGGTCCGGCAAGACCACCACCCTCTACTCCACGCTCA
>JBFZCW010000120.1:0-6394 GCA_041307765.1 Chromatiaceae bacterium | reverse complement strand
CCACGGTGCACAAGTTCGAAGAATGGGGACTGCCGATCATGAAGGACCCGAAGACCGGCAGGTACCTGCGCGAAGGGCGGTGGCAGATCATGATCCACGGCGAGAGTTACAAGCCGATCATTGCCGAAGCCGCCAGGAAGTCGGCCAGCGAAGTATACAACCGGATCATGGTGACGCATCTGCTGATGGACAAGACACGTCCCAATAGGGTCGCCGGTGCCGTCGGCTTCAGTGTCCGCGATGGGAATTTCTACGTCTTCAGGGCGAAGGCAGTCATCGTGGCCGCCGGCGGCGCATCACACATCTATAAGCCCAGGTCGATTGGCGAGGGTCTGGGCAGGACCTGGTATGCGCCATGGAGCAGTGCTTCGGCGTACGGGCTGTTGATACCCATTGGCGTAAAGATGACTCAGATGGAGAACAAGATCGTTCTCGCCCGCTTCAAGGACGGCTACGGTCCGGTCGGTGCCTGGTTCCTGCTGCTCAAGGCCCGCGCCACGAACGCCTATGGAGAAGACTACGAGGCCGCTCGTTTCGATGAGATCAAAGCGCTCGTCGGGGCCTACGCGGAGAAGCAGCCATTGCCGACCTGCCTGCGCAATCACGCGATGATCGAGGAGATCAAGGCGGGCAAGGGACCCATCTACATGCAAACGCAGGAGGTGCTCGACACCAGAGAGAAGGAAGAGATCGGCTGGGAGGACTTTCTCGACATGACGGTCGGCCAGGCGGTGGTCTGGGCCTCCCAGAACATCGATCCCAAGGAGAGGCCGTCTGAGCTAATTACCTCGGAGCCATACGTCATGGGCTCTCACGCTACCTGCTCGGGTGCCTGGGCAAGCGGACCGGAGGACTGCGCTCCAGCCGACTACTAATGGGGATACAACAGGATGATGAGCGTTGAAGGGCTCTTCGGGGCGGGAGACGCGATTGGCGGGTGCGCGCACAAGTTCTCATCCGGCTCCTTTACAGAGGGAAGGATCGCCGGCAAGTCCGCGGTGCGTTATGTGGTGGACATGGCCAAGCATCCGCCTCAGGCAGACGAGCGCCAGATCGACGCGCTGAAGGACGCCGTGTTCAGGCCGCTGGAAACGTACGCCGTGGGGAGGAACGAGATCGTCGCCGGCACAGTATCCCCCAGCTACCTATCTCCGCTGCAGGGCTTGCAGAGGCTGGAGAAGATCATGGATGACTACGTCGGTGGCATCGGTACCTATTATGCGACCAACGAACCGATGCTCAACCGCGGCCTCGAGCTTCTAACTATGCTCAAAGAAGACCTCGACCATATTGGCGCGGAGGATCTCCACCAACTCCAACGGGCATGGGAGCTCAATCACAGGGTCTGGACCGCGGAGTCGGTGACCAGGCACACCCTGTTCCGGCGGGAAACCAGGTGGCCGGGCTACTATTATCGTGCAGACTATCCAAAGCTCGACGACGCCGAGTGGCATGTCTTTACCGCATCACAATACGATCCGCAGACGGGTGAATGGCACGTGAGCAAGCTTCCCGTACACCACATCATCGATTGATCTGGAACCGACTTTCGATCAGTTCTGCAAAGACTCCCAGTGCGCGGAGTGCTTGCGGACGTCATCCAGGGCTTCGCGGTCGATCTACTCGTCCCCACGCCGCCTGATATTGGGATTCTCCCAACAAGCGCACCAGATCGCAGGCGCGCAGCTTGCTCTCGATGGCCAGGTTGAACAGGGCGACCGCGGGGGTCTTCCCGTCCAATGTCGCCGGATGCGGACCGTCCAGACCGCTCTGAGGTACAAGGGGGGCTTCTGCCCGATCAGCTTGCCTTTGTTCCAAGGCGTGTGGCGGGGTGTCGGTACTGTTCATCGGCTGTTTCCTCTGTGGTTGGTGAGGAAACAGACGCTTGGGCTCACGGCGACGATCGCTCGTCGACCCGTTGCAGTCAACAGTGCTGCGCCTGCGAGGGCCCGCTACAGGGGGGTTAAGGAAAGGTTGGAGCTCTACTCGTGGTTCTTTGCGGGCAAGAGAAAGGCCCCCCCGCTGGCGCTATGGTCAATGTTGGTGGAAGACCCCACTCGGGTCGGGAGCACCTCCCATGCGCAATTTCGCCCTGCCGCTGGCCGCTGAACCGCTCTACCTCGCTCTCAACCGGGACCGCTTCGCCAACGAGACGATGCGGGTCCAGCGGCTGCTTGCCGCGCTGGCGCTCAGCGAGCCCGAGCGCGACGCCATCCTGGATCGGGCGCGTGGCTGGGTACGGGCCCTGCGCGGGTGCCCCGGACGCGCAGGGCGGCTCGATGCCTTCCTGACCGAGCACGCGTTGGACAGCCGCGAAGGGGTGGCGCTGCTGTGTCTGGCCGAGGCCCTGCTGCGGATCCCGGACCGACTGACCCTGGACGCACTGATCCGCGACAAGCTGGGCGGGACCAACTGGCGGCGCCCGTCCGAGCACAGCGCTTCCCTGTTTGTCAACGCCGCCACCTGGGCCCTCATGCTCACGGGCCGGCTCATCGAATGGCGGGAGGACCCGTCCTCGGATCTGCGTGCGGCCCTGCGCCGGGGCTTGGAGCGCGGTGGCGAGCCCTTGATCCGCGAGGCGCTGCGCCGGGCCATGGCGATCTTGAGCGAACAGTTCATTATGGGTCGCACCATCGCCGAGGCTCTGACTCGCGCCGCCCGGGGGACCGAGGCGCGCTACCGCCACTCCTTCGACATGCTGGGCGAGGCGGCCTGCACTGCCGACGATGCCCGCCGCTACGACGCGCGTTATCTCGATGCCATCGCGGCGGTCTCCCGGGCCGCGGGCCGTCTCGGTCCCGTCGCTGGACCCGGGGTCTCCATCAAGCTGTCGGCCCTGGACCCCAGGTTCGAACCGGCCCAGGGGGAGCGGGTACGCGTCCGCCTCTTGCCCCGGTTGATCGCGCTGGCGCAAGCGGCCAAGGCTGGGGACATCGGGCTGACCATCGACGCGGAGGAGGCCGCCAGGCTCGATCTGACCCTGGACCTGTTCGCCGCCCTGTGCACCGAGCCCTCCCTAGTCGGCTGGGAGGGGCTGGGAATCGCCGTCCAAGCGTATCAGCGACGCGCCCCGCGGGTGGTCGATCTGGTTGGCGAACTGGCCGCTCGCCATAATCGCCGGCTCGTGGTGCGCCTGGTAAAGGGGGCCTACTGGGACAGCGAGATCAAGTTGGCCCAGCAGCAGGGTCTGCCCGACTACCCGGTCTACACCCGCAAGGCGCACACGGACCTTGCCTATCTGGTTTGCGCTCAGGCGCTCTTGCGGCTCGCCCCCCGCATCTATCCCCAGTTCGCCACCCACAATGCCCACACCGTAGCCGCCATCTTGACAATAGGCCGCGGGCGCCCCTTTGAGTTCCAGCGGCTGCACGGTATGGGCGAGGCGCTCTACGAGCAGGTGTTGGGCGAGGCACCGGATGGACCGGCCTGCCGGGCCTACGACCCCGTGGGTTCTCATCAGGACTTGCTGCCCTACCTGGTACGCCGGCTACTGGAGAACGGCGCCAACAGCTCGTTCGTCAACCGCATCGCGGACCTCCAGGCTCCGGTGGAAGAGGTGGTGACCGACCCGGTGGTGCAGATCCGCGCGCAGGGGGCGACGTCGGCTCCGCACATCCCCCAGCCCTTGGACCTCTACTGGCCAGACCGGGCCAATGCCCGCGGGCTCGACCTCAGCGATCCAACCGCCCTGGCCGAGCTCTCCGCCGCCATGGACCATGCGCTCCAGACCCCCTGGACGGCCGCACCCCTGGTCTGCGGCGCACCCCTGGGCGGTACGCCCCGCCCGGTCCTAGACCCCGCCGACCATCGCCGCACCGTCGGACAGACGGTGGACGCCGGCCCGGCGGAGTTGGAAGCCGCACTGGCCGCTGCCCACGGTGCCGCGCTCAGCTGGGACCGCTTCCTGGCGAGCGAGCGCGCTGACTGCCTCGAACGGGCCGCCGATCGTCTGGAGGCGCGTGTCGGCATCTTTATCGCCCTGTTGTGCCGGGAGGCAGGAAAGACCATCCCCGATGGTCTCGCCGAGGTGCGCGAGGCCACAGACTTCTGCCGTTATTACGCCGCCCGTGCCCGGGAGCAATTCGGACCGCCGCGGGTCTTGCCGGGTCCCACCGGCGAGCGCAACGCACTCAGCCTGCACGGGCGTGGTGTCTTCGCGTGCATCAGCCCCTGGAACTTCCCCTTGTCCATCTTCATGGGTCAGGTCAGCGCGGCCCTGGCCGCCGGGAACACGGTGGTGGCCAAGCCCGCCGAGCAGACGCCGCTGGTCGCTGCCCAAGCGGTCCACCTGCTCCACGAGGCCGGGGTGCCGCCGCAAGTCCTGCATCTGCTGCCTGGCGATGGACAGCACGTCGGCGCCGCTCTGGTATCCGATCCGCGGGTCTCCGGGGTCGCCTTCACCGGGTCCTTCGAGACTGCCCAAGCCATCAACCGGGCCCTGGCCGCGCGCGACGGGCCCATCATCCCCCTGATCGCC
Organism: Chromatiaceae bacterium; assembly: GCA_041307765.1. GTDB lineage: Bacteria > Pseudomonadota > Gammaproteobacteria > Chromatiales > Chromatiaceae > DYRB01. The sequence continues at coordinate 1,917 of JBFZCW010000120.1, read as the reverse complement.
GAGACGGGCGGTCAGAACGCCATGGTGGTGGACGCTTCCGCCCTTCCCGAGCAGGTGGTGACCGATGTACTCGCCTCCAGCTTCCAGAGCGCGGGGCAACGCTGCTCAGCCCTGCGGGTGTTGTTCCTCCAAGACGAGGTCGCCGACCGCATCCTCGCCATGCTTGCCGGTGCCATGGCGGAGTTGGTGATTGGCGACCCCTGGGACCTAGCCACCGATCTGGGCCCGGCGATCGATCAGGAAGCCTATGACCGGCTCGCGGCCCACGCCCGGCAGATGGAACAGGTAGGACGGCTGGTGTATCGCTGCGACCTCCCGGACCACTGTCGCCACGGAACCTTCTTCGCCCCCAGGGTCTTTGAAATCGACGCCGTGGAGCGACTCCAGGCCGAGGTCTTTGGGCCAGTGCTTCATGTCATACGGTACCGTGCGGGCGACCTCGACCGGGTCATCGACGCCATCAACGCCACAGGCTATGGGCTCACGTTCGGCGTCCAAAGCCGCATCGATGCCACCGCGAACCGCCTCACCACGGAGATTCGCGCCGGCAACCACTACGTAAACCGCAACATGATCGGGGCCCTGGTCGGCGTCCAGCCCTTCGGTGGCGTGGGACTGTCCGGCACCGGGCCCAAGGCGGGCGGCCCCCACTATCTTCTGCGCTTCGCCCGCGAGCGGCTGGTCAGCACTAACACTGCAGCGGCTGGCGGAAACGCGGCCTTGCTATCTGCATCGGACTGAGCCGGCCTACGTCGTGACCGCGCCAACTGCCGTCGTTGCCCACGCTCGGGGCTGGGTCAGCCGGGCCCCGAACCCGACCGGTTACGTTGCCAGCACGTGGCCCCGGCGGTAGGGAACCAGTTTGCGATAGTTTGGGCAAAAGGCGTGGGGCTCGTGACCGGCCTCGCGCCGGAGGTAGCAATCGCATTCGCGAATGGCGCGACACTGCTCGCAAGTGAGGAGGTGGCATTCGAATTCGACGTCCCCCGCCTGGCGCAGGAACCGCGACAAAGTGATGCCCAGGCTCTCGACCATCGCGCTGAACCGCAACCCCCTCGCGCGTGCCGCGAGCCCCTGTCGATAGCTGCGAATGTGAACGTAATCGCGTACGAGGCGCCCCACCATCCAGACGAAGAAGGCACCGAGAATAGACCCCCAGGCGACCAGCGAAACGGGTTCGATATCGAGACTCGGCATGGCCCATGCCCCCGCTGTTGCAGTTTGTGGAGATCCCTCCGACTCGTCCGCAACCCCCGTTGTTTGCACGACCCATGGCCCCGACGGGGAGGACGACCACTGCTTCCGCTCTCCGGGGCCGCGCCCGGAGCAACTGGACCACGCGCCGAGTATAGCGGGCCGCGGGGCTGCCCGTACGCGGGGCAGCCCAGTGGGGGTGAGCACCCGGAGCACCGCCGTGGCGGGGCTGTGCCCAGAACCGCAACCTGATTGCGGTCGCGGTGGTCCGTGGTTGTGAGTCACCACCGCTACCGCCACGACCAGGGGACGTTACGCGCCGACGAAACGCCTCACACGCGTCACGTCGGTCAGCCGGAAGGTTTGCCCGCGGATATCCAGTTGACGGTTCGAGCGCAACACCCCCAGGGTACGGCTGAGCGTCTCCGGCGTGATGTTCAAGAACAGGGCAATGTCGCACTTGCGCATGGGCATCCGGTAGTAGCCCGCCAGGGGCTTTTGGCGGACGGCGAGGCGCTGCTGCAGATCGAGAAAGAAGCTCAGAACCCGCGTCGTGAGTTCCTTGCGCGCGGTCCAGCTACTCAGCGTTTCGAAGGCTTTCAGTTGGCTGCCCAATCGGTGCAGCAACCAATGTTGCAGCGGCGGTATCTGCGCGCACAGCCTTTCGAACTCGCCATAGCGCAGCGGGCAGGTGGTAGTGACCTGCAGCGCCACGGCCTCACA
>JBFZCW010000119.1:0-4292 GCA_041307765.1 Chromatiaceae bacterium | reverse complement strand
GGGCCGCTCAGCGCCTTGCGCCGTTGCATAGACCAAGTCGAAGGTCGCTACACCCGGCGCCCTTGAATGACACGAATGACGATCACCACAATCGCGAGGACCAAGAGGAGATGACTGCGTCCACCCATGGTGTTCGAGGTGACAAGACCCAGAAGCCAGAGGACAACCAATACGACTACAATCGTCTCGAGCATTTTTCTTCTCCATCAGAGTTGGTTCTTGAGGTTTTTAAAGTCTAGTGCGCGGCAGCTCGGTTGGCAAGCCAGGGCAACCCCCCCGATGCCTCGCCCGGCGTAGCCTAGTTGGACTACCTGAACAGTTACGCCTATTTCAGGAACGCAACACCTTGTCGGCGGGACATTCTCCACAAATGGCCCATTCCGGCGCGAATGCCGCGCTGTTCCGGCCATTGATCTCGATCTAAATCAGCGCGCGCGGCAGCGGCGGTTCGACGATGATGCCGCCGGGCGGCGTGACCAAATCTCCCTCCAGCGTCATCCGCCAGGTGTCGGGTGCCTCCCGACGCAGGCGGTAGGTGAGTCGGCCATAATGGGTCGGAAGGTCTCGCACTAGGATCTCACCCCCTTCGTCCAGCCAATCCGCTGGGACTCCCGCGGCGATGACGAGGCTTTGGTCGGCCTCGCGCTCATAGGCGAACAGACTGCGGACTGCGAGAATGTACTCAGCGCCGATCCAACTGTGCGGCATGTCGCCGATGAAGCTCGGACCCAGGGGATCTCGCCAGGAGATCTCGGGCCATTGGTTCCAGGGCAGGATGCGGCGGTCGGCGAAAAAGAACCTCAAAAGCTCATGCGCCTCCCGCCGTCTACCGAGGCGTACCAGCGCGGCGATGATCCGGATCTCATAGGGACTGTAATTGGCCCAGGGGGTGTCGCCGCGAACCCGCGCGCGAAAGCCCTCCAGGTACTTCTCGAAGGTCTGGTCGATGGCCGGGCGCGGCAGGCGGTGCAGCTCGTCTGCCACCGAAATGGCCAGGGCCGTCGCCGCCGGGTCGAAGTCGGCGAATTCCACCGAGCCGGGTAGGAAATCCAGTGCGCGTTCCCGGATGACGAGGTTCAGCGAGGCGTACAGGGTTTCCTGGAAGTCGTCCCGCAGGGCCGCGATGCGTTTGGCTTGCTGCCCGTCGCCGAGGATCTCGGCCATGGCGGCGGCGTCCTTGAAGCCCCGGAGGGCCCAGAAATCGTCCCAATAGGCATGGACCGGGTGCGCCATGTAGCCCTCGTGGCTCATGGACTCCGGCAGCAGTCCGTAACAGGCGCGCTTTTCCGGTGTCTGGTATTCGGGGGTCAGCCGCCGGCTGCGCAGCGATTCCAAATAGTCCACCGATTTCAGTACCGTCGACCACATCTCGGCAAGGAAGGCGCCGTCGCCGGTGAATCGGTAATGGTCCATGACGGCGAAGATGAGCTCGCCCCAGCTATCGTACTCCGGGAGCCATTCGCAGCCGTCGCGATCGGCACAGTCGGGCAGGTTCCCGTCCGGCGTCTGGAAGCCGGCATACCAGCGGATGAAGTCGCGGCCCTCGGCTGGCAGACCCACCCGCGCCAGGGCCGCCCCCATCAGGGCTCCGTCGCGAATCCAGGATCGCGAGTAACGCCGTGGGCCCGGATGCAGCGCCGGACCGTCCCGATTGATGAGGATGTGTGCCGCAGCGGTCTTGAGCGTGTCCACTATCCCCGACGCCGCGGGCGGCAGGCGGATGTCGAATGCCCCCAGCTTGTCGTCCCACTGACTCACCGCAATGCCAAACTGCTCCGCCCCCGATAAGCCGACATACGGGCCGGTTGGCTGGTCCAGGTCCGCGGCGCCAAAGGGGATGGCCAGATAGACCTCCTGGGCGGCATGCGGCGGCACCTCCAGATCGAAGCGCAGCGCGCCGGAGGCGTAGCCGAAGGCATCGTTCACCCGATCCTGAGACGGCAGGTCACCCGTTTGCAGGTACGCCGTAATCGCACCTTGGGCAAAGGTTGCGGCGCCGAACTGGCTGGGTGGGGTCAGTGGGATGACCCGCTTGCGGCCATCGACCCAAACGGTCCCGGACTCATAGACCAGCTCGCCGATCTGGCTGACGCCGCCGAAGCGCTGCCAGTGTTGCCAGGTTGGCGTCACCTGAAAGGGGCGGATGGCGGCGAACAAGCGGACCCGGCGCGCCGCGTCCGAGTCGTTCGCGAGCCGATAACGAATGAAGAGGGTGGAGGCTCCGCAGGGCCCGGTCGCGAAAGCGGTGGCACGCAAGGCCAGGTCGCCGGCTCGCCATTCCGAGGATGGGATCGGCAGATAGTTCCGCTCCAGGGTCTGCGCCAGCGACACGTCGGCCCAGGTGATCAGTCGGCCGTCGACGAAAAGGAAGGGCTCGATGGAGAAGGCCCCCTTGTCGACCTCCACCATGCCCTCCTCATTGAACAGGGCTTGGGTCACATCCTCCCCGGTCCCGATCGGGGTCCAGTAGGTCTGCCGTCCCAGGAGGTATTTTGGATAGTGGCCGGCCCTGGCACGCTGGGCGATGGCGCTGAAAAAGTGGTTGAGGGAGCGGGAAAACTCGTGGGGCTGGACCTCGACGCGAACGATACCGAACCCCCGGTGCCGCGTGCTCTCCCGCAGATCGAGACAGACAAAGCGCGACGCGGCCCCGGGGAGATAGACATGGGTCTCGTCACCAACCCCTTGATCGGCCGAAAAGCAGGTTTGCCAGTCGTCCCCATCGCGCGAGAGTCGGACATCGAAAGCCTGGGGTCGCCGGTCTCGATCCCAGCGGATCACCAGGCCGCCATACTCGCGCTCGCGCTGGAAATCGATGACAAATCGTTGGGGTTCGTCCGTGGCCGCGCTGCGCCAGCAGGTCGCGGGGGAGGGGTCCCAGACATGGCGCGCCTCGCAACCCGGCAGCGCGCTGGTGACCTCCACCAGCGGGGTCAGGTAATAGCTGGTGTCCTCGAAGCGCAAATCCTCGATCCAGACCGTGCCCTGTCCGCCCGGTCCGGCCGCGACCACGAGCTCGATGGCCGCGATGTTGCGCGCCGGACCGCCGCCCAGCGGCCCCCAGGCGAATTGGATCTGGCTGCTCTTGATGCGCAGCGTCTGCCAGTCCTCTGGGGGGTCGAAGGCCTCCACGCGCCAGCGCCAGACGTTCTGGTTGGAGGCGTCCACCAGCTTAAATTCAAGGATGTTGCTGGGTCCGATGCCGCGGATGTCGAAGCTGAAGGCATAGCTCTCCGGCAGGGTCAGGGCGAAGGGCTTGCGCGCGACCACGAAGCCCCCGCCGCCCTGGAAATCGAAGTCCAGGCGCATGGCTCTGCCGCGGTGTCCCTGCTCCAGGGAGATCGCCAACCTTGCCTGCCCGGACGCGATGGCGGTCCAGGCGGAGAGGTCCTCGAAGTCGTCCAAGCAGTCGGCGTTCATTGAGAGGTCCCCAGTTCGTTTGAGTGGAAATCGTCCCCCGCCGTCCCTACCGGCTGATCGCCGGTCAAAGTCCATCCGCCATCCGCCTGGATGTCCAGGATCGAATCGTAGAGGTCGCCCGGCCCGCTGGCGCGGCCAAGTTGGACGTAGGCGATCGAGGCATTGGAAAGGCGGGTCAGGATATCTTGGATGCGCTCGGTTCCCAAGGCGGTACAGGGCCGGTCGAGGACGACGAACCGCGGGGCGGCCAGGATGACGCGGATACAGGCCAGGAGCTGCTGCTCGCCAAGCGACAGCAGGCGCTCCCAGTCCTGCTCGGTGTGGAGCCCGTCCGCCAGCGCGAGCATCCCGTCGAGCCCCCATTCCGCGAGCAGATCGAGGAGCCGTTGGTCGGACACCGTAGTATCCATCCCGGCGGGTACGAGGGCTTCACGCAGGGTGCCGGGCGGGAGGTAGGGCCGCTCGGCGAGGAACCTCAGGGCCTGGGCACCGGGTCGGCCCAGACGCTCCTCGCCGCTGACGTCGAGAGCCGCGGTCGCCCGGAACAGGGCCAGGGTCGCGGCCTCGTCCTCGGCCCGGATCAGGAACCGGCCGCGGCGGGGGTGTCGAGCGACAATTGATCAATCAGGACCCGCCCGTCCTCCGGCGAGCGCAGACTGAGCCCGTCGTAGGCCAACCGCCCCACTTCCTCGCGGATCTCGATGGCGGATTGCGCGGCGAGCTTCGACTGGTCGACGGCCTCCACCAGGGAGCTCAGGCACGAGACCACGGCGGCGAAGGTTGAGATCGACTGGAACGGTCGAGCGGGTCGTAGTTGAGCCCAACCAGCGGGCGGCCGAGCAGGATCGTCAGCAAGGAGCCGCCCGCCGCGT
>JBFZCW010000118.1:0-5908 GCA_041307765.1 Chromatiaceae bacterium | reverse complement strand
TCAGCAGGGCTATGCACCCTGGATCGGGCTGCACATCGAGGAGGAGACGCGATGAGCATCGATCGGCATTGGCAACTCGCCATCACACCCCTGTCCCCTGTGCATCTGGGCACTGGGCAGGACTACGAGCCCACCGGCTACGTGATCGATGACGGCGCGCTCTTCGAGTTCGACGGTCTCGCGGCCCTCGATGCCCTGCCGGAGACGGAGCGCCAACAGCTCGGCAAGATCCTGGACGGTGCCCCCACGCCGGCCATGCTTCGGCAGGTACAGAGTTTCTTTTACAGGAACCGCGAGCGTTTGATCGCAGTCTCGCGCCGCGTGGTGCGCATCAACCCAAGCATGGAAGCGTTCTATCAGGACCGCGTCGGGCAGGTCGCCCAGCACGAGACCGGGGGCCGCGAGGTCCAGAACCGGTTGGAGATCGAGCGCACCGCCTTCAACCCGGTCAGCGGCGCACCCATCCTGCCCGGTAGCGGGCTCAAGGGGGCGATCCGCACCGCGCTGCTGGATCACGAGAATGATGGCCGCTCGCTTCCATCCGACCTGCGGGGTGACCGCGGCGCCAATCTAAAGCTGCAACAAGCGTTATTCCACTATCGGGCGAGCAAGTTTGAGTCGGACCCTATGCGCCTGGTCCGCCTCGCCGACGCGGCGGCAGCGCAGCCCGATGAGCTTTCCACCCAGGTCCATTTTGCCGTCAACCGCAAGAAACAGCCCGTCACGGTCGGTGGCCGCCTGGTGGACTCCCAGGCCGAGCAAAAGGGTCTGTACCAATTGTTGGAGTGCCTGCCGCCGCTCACCCCATGGGCCTTCCGCGGTCAGATCTCCATCCAGGACAGCGCCGGCGTTCAGTCCGAGCACTGGCCGGACTCGCGCCTGCGCTTCGACCTGACGGACATCGCCGCGGCGTGCAATCGCTTTTACCGCCCCATCCTCGACCGCGAGATTGAGTTGCTGCACGAACGCGGCTTTCTGGACTCAGCCTGGGCTGACGCCGTCGGTCGTCTGCTCACTGGGCCGCTCGCCGCCTCCATGGATGCCAGCCGCGCGTTCCTGCTGAGGGTCGGGCGGCATAGCGGCGCCGAGTCCGTCACTCTCAATGGGGTGCGCGACATCAAGATCATGAAGGGCAGGGGCGAGCCGCCTGAATACCTGCCATACGCCAAGACCCTCTGGCTTGCTGCCGATGAGCCCGGCCAGCAGCGAGGTCTGCTGCCCTTCGGTTGGCTCCTGATCGAGGCGTTCCAGGGAGAGGAGTCGTTGCCCGAGTTGGACCTTGCTGACACGGTCGGCGATTCGGTCGCCTGGCGCGAGGGTATCGACGCGCGCCGCCGCCAGGCCGGCGCCGCCCTGGCCCAGGCGCGGGAGCGCGATCTCCAGGCCCAACGCGAGCGGGAGGCGGCCGAGCGCGAGGCCGCGGAGCGGGCCGTCCGGTTGGAGAACCTCTCCCCCGAGGGCCGGAAGCTGGAGGCACTGCGTGCCCTGCTGGCCCGGGACCGGTCCGCCGGCAACAAACAGCCCGGCGGCGAGCTTGCCGAAAGCCTGGTGGCCTTGCTTAAGGAGACCGCTCAGAATTGGCCTGCCGCCGAGTCGCGCGAATTGGCCGACCTCGCGGAGGAAATTTACGGCTTCACCGGTTGGCCGGCTTCGAAGAAGAAGCGCGAGCGCCAGGCCCAGATCAGGGATATTCGATCGAAAACCTGAGGCCAGATCACGGTTCTCCATCTTTGATCCACCAGGGCCCCCTGCCGGTGCCTGTCTTGACGGCCAGGGTACAGGGAGGACAGACTCCGGGCTCGCGTGTCAGGCTGCCTCTTGCGAAGCGATCGCTGGCCGCGATGCCTGATCATGCACGAGTTCGAGAGCAGCACCATGCCAAGCGACACCGGAAAGCTCTATCTGTATGAGGCCCTTGAGCTGCGCAGCGCTTACGACAAAGAGATCCGCCTCCTCGCGCGCCTCATCACCCCGGAGGACGGGAGGCGTGGCTCTTTCCTGACCGATCGGGACAGCGCCGAGCGGCGCCCTGCGACGGGGTTCGATCTGCAGGACACCGAGACTCGCCTCAAGCGCCTCAAGGTCAAGCGGCTCAAGCTCAACGAGGCCATCCAGGTGGCCAACTTCCAGTCCCAGATCAGCTTCGATGGAGAGTCAGTCAGCCTTGCCCGGGCCCTTGAGTTGCGCAAGGCGCTGTTGCAGGACCTTGAGCAATTGGCCGAGCGGGCGCAGGAAGCCGCCTATGTGCGGATTATCCACAAGGAGGAGCGGGACATCGAGAAGGTGCCGCCGCGCCCCTTCGCGGAGGCCTATGCCGACTACGAGGAGGCGTTGGAACGGCTGCGTTCCTTGGTCACCGCCCTGCACCGGGCAAACCATGAGGTGACGGTGGCCTTCCGGGACGAGTAGGAGCCGCGGTCCACTAATGTAGTCGGGGCGTGGTGGGAGCGGCGTCGTCGCCGCGATGGGGCCGCTCGGGCGGCTCCGCTGCCTGCCGCCAGTCGCGCCGGGGGGGCCCTCCCACATGCGGCTTCGGGATGAGCCAGGCAACGTATCGATTATGCAGACAGGGGAGCAAGCGCGAACCCGCCGCGAGGCGGTCTAGCCCGAAGCCCGACGGCGCAACTCGGGGGTGGTGACGGTTGCCTATCCACCTGAAATACCGGCAGCGACGGCTGGAAACCGACTTGGCGGTTCAATTCCGCCATGACCCCTTACCGGTGACCGCTCAGCCGCTGACAGACTGACCTCTGACCCCTTACCTCATGGCTCCGCGTCTGCACCGTTATCCGATGGCTACGTCTGCGTTACGTGCGGGGTATGACTAACCCCTTGGTCCAACCATAGGCTCGGCCGGGAGGGAGCGGCGCTCCGAAGCGACTGGGCATCAAGCCCACAGCATCGCCAGCGAGAAGCTCACGGCCTCGAACGGCGGCTGCTGCACCGCATCGTCCTCCTTGAGGGTCGCGAGCAGGAGCCAGTGCCCGTCGGGCTGGCAGTGGTAGACCTCCAGGGTGCGGGCGTCCGGGTCCACCAGCCACAGGTGCGGGATGCCTTGGCCGGCGTAGATGGGCATCTTGACCGCGCGGTCGGTGCAGGCGGTGCCGGGGGAGAGGATCTCGCACACCCAATCCGGGGCCAGCTCGAACCAGGCGGTCTCCGGGAGTACTGGCAGGCGCTCGCGACGCCATCCGGCGAGGTCCGGCACCAGCACGTGACCGCCGAGGTGCAACTCCGGCTCGTCAAAGATCCACCAGCCGCCGGGGCCATCGGCACCCCAGTCGAAGGGGCCGCCCAGGCTTCCGCCCAGTGCGGAATAGGCCCGGGCATGACGCGGAGCCGGGCGAGGCTGAGTGTAGAGCATGCCGTGCAGGATCTCGCCCACCAGGTTTTCCGGCAGGGCAACGATGTCTTTATACGTGGCGGCGCGGCGGGCGGGTTCGGCCATGGCGGGCTCCTCGCGTCAGGCGTCCCCAGATTGTAACCCTGTACCCGGCAGCACACCGCCCGCGACGCGCCGGTTATCAACCACTGCCGGGCCCTAGCAACCCGGACGTGACCGAAAAGGACCCCTGCATGACCACCTACTTCGTCACTCGCCACCCCGGTGCCCGCGCCTGGGCAGCGGAGGAGGGCATCGAGGTCGATGATGTCATCGACCATTTGGACCCAATTCGCATCGAGCCCGGCGACACCGTCATCGGCTCCCTGCCCGTCAACCTGGCCGCGGAGGTCTGCGCCCGCGGCGGGGTCTACCTGCACCTGTCGCTGGACCTCCCCGCAGAACTGCGTGGTCGCGAGCTGACGGTGGAGCAAATGCGCACCTGCGGGGCTCGGATTGAGGAGTTTCGCGTCTTGGGCCCAAGCGGTTAGCCTGGACAGCAACCCGTGGGAGCGGCGCCCTCGCCGCGACGGGGCGTCTTCCAGAAAGGGCGGTGGAAGACGCTGCATCGGGCCGGGGGCGGCCCTCCCACATTCGGGAGGGAGCGATCCTCCCGCAGTCGCGCCGAGCGCGGCGCTCCCACCCCAGGGAGTGCAGCCCCTGTCGCTCGGCCTTGATCCACCCATTTCAACCATCAGGACGTCCACCGCCCATGGAACCTCAGCTCGACCAACTCTTCGGCCTCAGCGAACAGGCTTGGCTGTCGATCGACCAAGTCGCCACGCTCCTGGGCGTGCTCACCTCGATCTTGGCGCTGGCCGCATTGCTCCTGGGTGCCCTGAACCGCGACAGGTTGCGGGCCTGGCTGACCCGCAATCGCTTCCCCCAGGTCGGTCAGCACCCCGCCCCGGATGCACGCTGGGACGCCATCGTCTTCACCGTCAGCCGGCGCGAGGTCCCGTGCTGGGTCCTGGAGACACTCAAACCCAAGCTGATTGGGCTGGTGGTCACGGCGGCGTCCAGGGCGGCGGGGGAGGAAATTGCCAAGAGCGCCCGGGATCAGGGCATTGACGTACTGCCCTTAGAGGAGATGGCCCACCCTGATGACCCCGCCGAGGCGCAGATCAAGACCCGCCGCCTGCTGGAAGATGTCGCCGCCCGCGGGATGGAGCGGGTCGGGGTCGATGTCACCGGCGGAAAGGTACCCATGAGCCTGGGTGCCTTTATGGCGGCGGAGGAGGCGCTGGCGGATACCCTCTATGTGACCGTCGAGTACGACAAGGTCACCCCCCGCATGAACACCGCCAAAGTCCTCCCTATCCGTCAGCCCAGGTGACCCCAGTGATCGACACCCACCTCTGCCTCGTCTCCGCCCAGGCCACGCCCAATCTGACTCCGGCGCTGGACCCTGCGACGGCTCCGCGCAGGGTCATCTTGCTCGTCAGTCCGACATGGCCTCCCGTGCCGAGTGGCTGCAAGCGGTGTTGAAGCCCCGCGGCATCCGCTGCGATACCTGGTCCATCAACGACGCCTGGGACGTCGAGCACGTCCAGCACCGTGTTCTGGAGCTCCTGGAGCGCGAGGTCGCACTGATCGCCCCGCACAGCATTGCGCTCAACGCCACTGGCGGCACCAAGCCCATGAGCATCGCCGCCTATGAGGCCTTTCGCGCCTACGACCTGCCGATCCTCTATGTCCACCCCGAGCGCGACCGGCTCATCTGGATGCACCCCCAGGGGCAGGACCCGGTGGATCTGGACAACCGCCTGCGCCTGGATGCCTTCCTCCTCGCCCACGGGGCCCGCGTGGTCGGCAGCCGCACCGCGCCGATCCCCCAAGCCAGGCGGGAGCTCGCCCGTTGGCTGGTGGCCGGGGTGCGGGCCAGTGCCAAGGCGCTCGGGACACTCAACTGGCTGGCCCTGGAGTCCGAAAACACCCTGATCAGCCCTGAGCTCGACTCCGGCCAATTGCGGGACCAGCGGCTCCAAGCGCTCATTGACCGCTTCGCCGAAACGGATCTGCTCGCGGTCAGCGGCAAGCGCCTGCGTTTTCCCGACGAGACCGCGCGTTTCTATGTCAACGGCGGCTGGCTCGAAGAGCATGTCTTTGCGACCCTTCAGGACTTGCGGCCCCAGGCACGGGGTATCCAGGACTTGGCCCGCAGCCTGGACATCGTGCGCGAAACCCCGCGCGGCGAGCAGGTGCCCAACGAGATCGACGTTGCCTGTCTGGCAGAGAACCGCCTCTACCTGGTCGAGTGCAAGACCCGTGTCTGGCGCGGTCCGGACGCCGGCGCGGCCGGTGCCGATGCCCTCTATCGGCTGGACACCCTCACTGACCTGCTCGGCGGCCTGCAGGCCCGCGCCCTGCTGGTCAGCTACCGCGATCTGCCCCCAAGGGTCCTGCGCCGCGCCGCCGATCTTGGCGTGCGGGTCTGCGCAGGCGCTCGCCTGCCTGAGCTCCCGAGCGAACTGGCTGCCTGGCTGCCATAACGGTAGAACACAGCAGCAGGGCCGCCCCCGGCCC
>JBFZCW010000117.1:0-3446 GCA_041307765.1 Chromatiaceae bacterium | reverse complement strand
CACGAATTCGTCCACCGCCGCCAGATACCTGGCCCGGGGCAGGGCGGGCACACCGGCCTGGGTACCCTCCGCCAGCAGGCGGATATGCTCGCGCAACGGGGTGCGCATGTCTTCGCGCCACAGCCGGGCCACCCGCGCGTGGGCCACGGTCAACGGGTTGCCGGCCTGATCGGGGATGGCATTGCGCAGGCGCGGGCTCCTGAGGCGGTCCTCGAACTCGTCGGCCAATGCCTCCGCCCGCGCCGCCCGGTCCACCGGCGGGAGGCTGTCGTCGGCCAGGGCCACGCCGATGCGATAGGACTGCATGCGCAGGGAACCCGCCTGATTGATCGCCGTGGCCATTCCTTCCATGGTCTGGGCGATGATTACGGAGGTCAGCATGCTCACCACCGCCAAGGCGACGATGGCGGCCATCAGCACGCCGAGCCGGGCGAGGATGGGTTTCTTGGCGAGTTGTCGGATCAAGCTGGGCACCCCGGCAGTTCTAAAGGCATTGGGCCTCGGGGGAAAGGGGATACCACCAATGCCCGGGCAATGCCAGCCGGCCTTCCAAGACGGCCCGGTCTGTGGCTAAAAAAGTTATTGGAAACAATGCGAAACCTAGAGAGCTCGCATACCACTTTGGGGGTAGTTCCGGGCTTTGACGTGCCGCCGGCGCGCCTTGCGCCGGTTCCGTCACTTCGTAGCATGGTCTGGCTGATTGGGTTGTGGGGAGTGGACCCTGGGCCGGTGGCCTTGGCCCTTCCCGCAAGGCACCGAGATTCTGACCTCATGAACGCCGCCGACCGCGAGAAGACCTGTCTGCCCGTCCTGCGAGAGACACCCCTGTTCCGCGATCTTGGGGACGACGCCCTGCGCCACCTCGCAGCGGGCTGCACCAGGCGCACCGCTGCCCGCGGACGCATGGTCTGCGACGCTGGGGCGGCCCTGGATGGGCTCTACGTCCTGATCGATGGGCGGGTCAAGCTCGCCATCCTCTCCGTCGAGGGTGCGGAGCGGGTCGTTGACATCGTCCTCCCCGGGGGGATCTTCGGCGAGTCCGCCCCCTTCCTCGACGAGCCCTCCCCGGTCTATGCGGAGGCCCTGTGCGACTGCAACGTGCTGAGCGTCTCCCGCGAGCGCCTGCGCGATGCGGTGGAACTGTGGCCGGCGGTCGCGCTGGCCCTGCTGACCAGTCTTGCGCAAAACGTCCGTACCCTGACCCGTGACCTAGAGGCCTGCTGCCTGCTCTCGGCGGGTCAGCGCGTCGCCCGTTTCCTGCTCAACGAGGCAACCTGCGGGCGGGGCGCCGCCGACGAGGCGGAGGTCGCACTGCCGGCCGCCAAGGTGGTGGTCGCCTCAAGCCTCAACCTCACCCCCGAGACCTTCTCGCGGGAGCTTCATGTCCTGGCCCGCGACGGGCTGATCGAGGTTGGCCATCGCACCATACGGGTCCATTCCCTCACACAACTGCGCGGGCGCTGCGGCGCGAGTTGACCCTCATCTGAACCGCTGATTGACCTAAATCAGCTTTTCGTACTCAGGCCAGCCAGGCTTGATCCAGATCAAGCGTCGGCGACGGGGCGGCGTGGAGCATAGTCAGCCCTGAAGTCGGGAGCGCACGCTGAATGAACATCTGTGGCTGTGTCGTCGAGACCCGGGAGCGCGACGCCCCCGCCGTGGCCCAGCGTCTCGTGGGTTTGCCCGGGGTGGGGCTGCACGCCAGCGCAGGCGGCAAACTGGTGGTCACGGTGGAGGACACTCCCGAGGCCATGGCAGCGGACACCTTGGCGGCGCTCGGCCAGGTGGACGGCGTACTCAATACATCCCTGATCTACCACTACGGTGGAGACGAACCCTTGGAGGATGGTGACCGTGAACATCAGTCGGCGTGATTTCATCAAGGCTCAGGCGGCGGTGGCCGCAGCGGCGGCGGTAGGCATCACCCTGCCGGCGGAGACGCAGGCGCAGGCTGCCGCAGCGGGCGACGAGGGCATCCGCTGGGACAAGGCCCCCTGCCGATTCTGTGGGACCGGGTGCAGCGTGCTGGTGGGTTGCAGGGACGGCAAGGTGGTTGCGTGCCAAGGGGACCCGGACGCCCCGGTCAATCGGGGCTTGAACTGCATCAAGGGCTATTTCCTGCCGAAGATCATGTATGGCAAGGACCGCCTGACGCAGCCCCTGCTGCGCAAGACCAACGGCACGTTCGACAAGAACGGCAAGTTCGAGCCGGTTTCCTGGGACGAGGCCTTCGACATCATGGCCCAGAAGTGGAAGGAGGCCATGAAGAAGGAGGGCGGGCCTACTCGCGTGGCGATGTTCGGCTCCGGTCAGTGGACCGTCTGGGAGGGCTATGCCGCGGCCAAGTTCATGAAGGCCGGGCTGCGCTCGAACAACCTCGACCCCAATGCCAGGCACTGCATGGCCTCCGCTGTCGTAGGCTTCATGCGCCATTTCGGCATCGACGAGCCCATGGGCTGCTATGACGACCTGGAGCACGCCGACGTCTTCGTCCTCTGGGGCGCCAACATGGCGGAGATGCACCCCATCCTTTGGTCGCGCCTGACCGACACGCGCCTGACCAAGGAAGGGTGCGAGGTGCATGTCCTCTCCACCTACGAGCACCGCTGCTTCGAGATGGTGGACAACCCCATCGTCTTTAAGCCGCAGACCGATCTGGCCATCCAGAACTACATCTGCAACTACATCATCAAGAACGGCAAGGTCAACAAGGCCTTCGTGGATGCCCACGTCAACTTCAAGAAGACGGCGCTGAACATCGGCTACGGGCTGCGGCCCAACGACCCCCTGGAGAAGCTGGCCACCAATAATGGGTACCTCGATCCCGCAGACCCCGAGAAGAAGAAAAAGAAGGGTGACCCCATGGGGGCCGATCCCATCAGCTTCGAGGAGTTTGCCAAGCTCGTCGAGCCCTATACCCTGGACTATGTCTCCGAGCTCTCCGGGGTACCCAAGGAGAACCTGGAGGCCCTGGCCAAGGTCTACGCGGACCCCAACAAGAAGGTTGTCTCCTTCTGGACCATGGGCTTCAACCAGCACACCCGCGGTTCCTGGGTGAACGGCAACATGTACAACGTCCATCTCCTGGTGGGCAAGATCTCCGAGCCGGGAAACAGCCCCTTCTCCCTAACCGGTCAGCCCTCCGCCTGCGGCACCGCCCGCGAGGTCGGGACCTTCGCCCACCGCCTGCCCGCGGACATGGTGGTGATGAAGCCCGAACACCGGGCCGCCGCCGAGAAAATCTGGCAGCTCCCCGAGGGGACCATCAACCCGAACATCGGCTACCACGCCGTGTTGATGCACCGCATGCTCAAGGACGGCAAGTTGAACTGCTACTGGCAGCAGTGCAACAACAACATGCAGGCGGCGCCCAACATGAACGTGGAGAGCCTTCCGGGCTGGCGCAACCCGGACAACTTCATCACCGTTTCCGACCCGTATCCGAC
>JBFZCW010000116.1:0-3611 GCA_041307765.1 Chromatiaceae bacterium | reverse complement strand
CTGGCGGGCCTCCCAGTGTTACCCACACTACGACTTCTCAACCCAAGAGGACTACCCATGAACCGTTCAATGCTGATGCCCCTGTTGCTCGCCGCCCTGAGTCTGGCCGCCTGCGACAAACCCACGATGGTCAATGTCCCCGCCGCGCCCGCTGCGCCTGCCGCCGTGCCCGGACCCCCGGGCCCGCAGGGCGCCACCGGAGTCCAAGGCAACCAGGGCGCGACCGGGACCACCGGCGACAAGGGCGAGGCTGGCAAGGCCGGCGTCGCCGCCCCGACCGCACCCGCGCCGCAACCGCCGGCAAAATAGCCATCCAGCCCCCACTTCGGGGCGCTCACCATGAGCCCTGGAACCATCCTGCTAGTCGTTCTGATCCTGATGCTGATTGCGCCAGGCAAAGCCTGGGGGAGGGGGATGATGTGCCCTAGCACAGGAAGCGAGTCGATCAGAAACCTCCCTGAGCGACCCGGCAGGTGAAAGTCCTGACCCGGAAAGGGTTGGCCATCCACCGGAACTGAGTGTTGCGTGGTGCGGGGGCGACCCCCCCTGCGAAGCGTACACAGGGGGCGTGCAGGCCGTGTGATAGAGCCTCGATAGCTGAGTTGCGGTGCCGACGTCGTTACGTAGGCGGAAGGCAGCAGGCCCCGGACTGTACGGGCCTGGTTTGGGGACGCCGCCGGGGTCTGAGAGCAGGGCATGTACGCAAGGGTCGTCCAGGAACCTGGGAGGGCTCATGTGTTCCTTGCGCGAGAGGTGGTGCGGGCGCCGCGATAGAAGCGGTCCAGGCCCACCGCAGCGGTGTCCGGGCGGTGGGCGCGAACAGGGCACAACGCAGGGTACCGCCAAGCGAAGGCAACGAAGCGCGGCGGGATGGCGGATGAGCAATCGGAGTCGGCTGATAGTACCGTCGAGCGCGGGGAACTCGCCCCAGAGGACCCGCGGGAGGGAAGCGGCCGACCGGTCTAAGCTGCCTCTGGCGGGACAGATGTCGCGGACTTTGGGCCGCGCAAGCATCCTCACACAACGACCGGGGCTCGCGGATTAGGCAGGGTGGGTGTCAGGGATGGAGCGTCTTCTTCGGACCCAGGGTGCGCACTTTTCGGTGCGCAGCGAGCGCTTAGATCGAGGAGCCGGATGCCCGAATTAGGCACGTCCGGATCTGTGGGAGCCGCGGGTGAGCAATCACCCGCGGCCACCCGGCACTCGTGGCGACGGCGAGTGTCCGCTGCCCACTCGACGGCGGACCCCGGCCGGCTAATCACCAATGTCTGCACTGGCTCGCGTGCCGCCACCGGTCCGCGCACCCGGCCGGCCTCGGCCTCGGACGCGGCTGACCGACAGCAGTCCGGCCAGGACCGGCCCCCGAGGACGAAACGCGTTAGAAGCCGATCATCTCCGCATGCAGCCCCCAGCCGCGTACGGACTCGACAATCCTGCTCGGCCGCACTTTGGTCGCGTCGAAGTCCACGACCATCAGATGGCGTGTCTTCTCGTGCATGCAGGCACTGTAGACCCCGTGTTCGTCTCCGATCTGCCGCTCCAGGTCGTGGATGCGGTCGTTATCCAGTTCCTCGTCGATGTGAATCACGATGTCGCCGGTGTACATGTCTCGTTTCTCCCCACGTCTTTCGCTTTTCGCGGCCAGCTTGGCCACAGTGCTGAAGGTAGCCGATGTCCCTGGCAATAACTGAGCGCGATTATGGGGTTATTCCCAGCGCCCACCGCGCCCGTTCGCGACCCACCGCCCCAACGAGCCCATCGGCCGCCATTACGGTCGGCGCGCTGGCGGTCCGTCCGCCTCAGCCGCGAACGGCCTTTGCCGTCGCCCTCCGCGCGGCTAGGACGTCGCCTTATCCGGTCTCGGGCGGTTGCATTTCCTACCCTGATCCCTTAGTCCCGCGTAATCACCGCTTCGAGGTATTCCCCCGGAACCACCAGCGAGTTCGGCCCGCCGACGTTGCGGGACTCAAGCAGTTTCACCAGATCGGCGTGGAGCCGGGTCTGTCCTTCGCTGTCCAGCGCCGCAAAGGCCTTATGCGTGGGACCGTAGTAGGTGCGGAAAACGTCGATCCAATGGGCCGCGGAGCGGTAGCGGAAGTTGAAGGTCCGGCGCCTGCACTGGATGTCGGCGGCCTGGCGGCCGAACAGCTCGACGAGGTAGCTTTCGTCGCCCCACCGCACCGGTGAGCGGACCCCCGCCGGGGGCGGGACATGCGCGCCCACCAAGCGGAACAGTTGGCCGATAAATCCCTCCGGTGTCCAGGCGGCCAGCCCGATGCGTCCGCCAGGGCGTACCACCCGCAGCAATTCGTCCGCGGTTCGGTCGTGGTCGGGCGCAAACATCACACCGAAGGTGGACAGGGCGATATCGAAGCTGCCGTCGGCAAACGGCAGCGACTCGGCGTCGGCGACGCGGAACTCCACGGCCAGGCCGTCGGCATGCGCGCGCGCGGCGGCCTTGTCGAGAAGGTGCGGGACATAGTCGGTCGAGGTCACCGTGGCGAAGCGCCGTGCCGCGGCCAGGGTGGCATTGCCATTGCCCGCGGCCACGTCGAGCACCCGCTCGCCGGCGCGTAGGTCCGTGGCCTCGGCCAGGGATTCCCCCACGATCTGCAACGTGATGCCGATGACGGCGTAATCGCCGCTCCCCCAGGTGGCCTGCTGGCGCTGCTTGATTGCCTCCAGGTCGGGTGGCGGCGGGACGGGGATGGATTGGGGGTCGGACTGGATGGATGGGCAGAGCCTCATTGGTGCGTTCATGGTGGGGTCTCCAGTGGATTGGGAAGCGTGCGCCTCTATCGGCCTGGCGGTCGCCAGGAGCCGACGAGGCCATTCTTCCGCTGAACGCTGTTTGCTGCTTCACTGAGAGTCCTACAAGTTTGCTCGGGAGTCCGCCTTTGAGCGACCGCTTGATCCGCGGTCACCGCCTGGCAGCCGAGCATTGCCGACCGGAGCAAGGCCATGAGTCGAGATACGCTGTCCGACCTGCTGCGTGCCGTTCGTCTGCGCGGCGCGGTCTTCTATTACGTGAGCAACTGGGAGGATTGGGCGGCGGAAGCGCCACCCGCGCGGGAGATTGCCGCGGCGGTCATGCCCGGGGCCGAGCACGTGATGGAGTTCCACATGGTGGCCAAGGGCAGCGGCTGGGCGGCCGTCAGCGGGCTTGCACCGGTGCGGCTCGAGGCCGGGGACATCGTCATGTTCCCGCACGGCGACGCCCACGTGATGTCCAGCGCCCCGGGCGTGGAGCCCGAGCGGATCCGGGCCGACTGGGTCTTTGCCACACGCCATGAGCCGAAACCGATGCCTATCGCCTTTCACCGGGGCGTCAGGGAGCCCGGCGCCTCCGCACCGGTCGCCGACGCGGACACGATCCTGGTGTGCGGCTTCCTCGGCTGCGACCTGAGGCCCTTCAATCCGCTGGTGGCGGCCTTGCCACGCCTGCTGCACCTGCCGGCGGCGCGTGCCGGAGACTGGGTCGCCCGCGTCATCGATCAGGCCGCCCGGGAATCGACCGAACACCGCCCCGGCGCGGATGCCGTGCTCGAACGGCTGGCGGAGATGATGTTCGTCGACACCGCGCGGCGTTATCTCGACAGCCTGCCGGAGGA
>JBFZCW010000115.1:0-14322 GCA_041307765.1 Chromatiaceae bacterium | reverse complement strand
TCCTTGGCCTTGCGCCCGAATTCGGCGATGCCGCCCTCGATGTCGGCCATGGTGAGCTGGTCACAGTTGCGCAGGATGGGCACCACCAGGCCACGCGGAGAGCTGACCGCGATGCCGATGTCGTAGTACCCGTGGTAGATAATGTCGGCCCCGTCCACCGAGGCATTGACGACGGGGAAGCGTTGCAAGGCGTCCACCGCGGCCTTGACGAAGAAGGACATGAAGCCCAGCCGAGTCCCGTGCGTCTTCTCGAACTGATCCTTGTACTTGTTACGCAGGGCCATGACCGCGGTCAGGTCCACCTCGTTGAAGGTGGTTAGCATGGCCGCGGTCTGCTGGGCTTGCACCAGGCGCTCGGCGACCCGGGCGCGCAGCCGGGTCATGGGGACCCGCTGCTCCGGCCGGCCGGCCTCGCCGGAGAGACGCGGGGGGGCGGCGACCGCAGGCACTGCGTCCGGGTCCAGCTGCGGCTCGGTCTGCTCGCGATCGTCGAGGTAAGCAACCACGTCCCCCTTGTGGATGCGGCCATCTCGCCCGCTGCCGGGAATCTGGCTCGGGTCCAGGTCCAGCTCCTTGACCAAGCGCCGCGCGGCCGGGGCCAGCAGCGGTTCGCCTGCGCCGGCCTGAGTGGAAGGGAGAGCGGACGGGGGAGCGGAAGCGGCCGGGGCTTGGGCTTGGGCCGGGGCCTGAGTCGGCGCACGCGCGGCCATCCCAGCGGCCATCTGCACTGGCTGGGGGGCGGCCTTGTGGGTCTGCTGCACCGGGGCCGCAGCCTGGGCGGTGCCCGCGGGCAGCAGGACCGCGAGCACGACCTCGGCGGTGACGACCTCGCCGACCTTGGCCCGGACCTCACTCAGGATCCCGTCTGCCGGCGCAGGGACTTCGAGGACAACCTTGTCGGTCTCGAGGTCCACCAAGGTCTCACCTTGGGCCACCTTGTCGCCGGCCTGCTTGTGCCAGGCGATGACGGTGGCGTCGGCCACGGATTCCGGGAGCTGGGGGACGCGCACTTCGGTGCTCATAGGGGGATCCTGCGATTCATGTTCGGATTGATGCGCCCCGTCAGGGCCTCGTCGATCAGGCGCTCCTGCTGCTCGACATGGGCCTGGCGGTGGCCCACAGCCGGGGCCGCCGAGGCGGGCCGGCCGACATAGTAGATCTGCTTGCCGTCCTGGATCAGGCTGTGGAAGCGGTGCTTGATCTGGTCCCAGGCCCCCTGATTCAGAGCCTCCTCTTGGCACCAGATCAGCTCTTGGGTCTCCGGGTAGGTCGTGATCGCCGCCGCGAACTGTTCCTTTGGAAACGGGTAGAGCTGTTCGATGCGGACAATGGCGACGTTGGTCAGGCCGCGGCCCCGGCGCGCCTCCAAGAGATCGTAGTAGACCTTGCCACTGCAGAAAACGACCCGAGCCACCCCCTTGGGGTCGATGGGATCGATCTCGCCAATGATGGGCTGGAAGCGCCCCTCGGCCAGCTCGTCGATGGCTGAGACGGCGAGCCGATGGCGCAGCAGGCTCTTGGGGGTCATGACGATCAGTGGGGTGCGGAAGTTGCGCAGCATCTGCCGCCGCAGGAGATGGAAGATCTGCGCGGGGGTACTGGGGACGCAGACCTGGACGTTGTGCTCTGCACACAGCTGCAGGTAGCGCTCCAGGCGCCCCGAGGAGTGCTCCGCCCCCTGGCCCTCGAGTCCGTGGGGCAACAGCAGACTCAAGCCGCAGCACAGGCCCCACTTGGTCCCGGCGGAGGTGATGAACTGATCGATGACCACCTGGGCGCCATTGGCGAAGTCGCCGAACTGTGCTTCCCACAGGACTAGGGCATTGGGCTCGGCGGTGGCATAGCCGTACTCATAGGCCAGCACAGCCTCCTCCGACAGGACCGAGTCGATGGCGACGAACTCCGCCTGGTGGGTGGCCAGGTGTTGCAGTGGCGTATAGCTGGCGCCGTCGGCCTGGTTGTGGACGACGGCGTGGCGGTGGACGAAGGTCCCGCGCCCGCAGTCCTGGCCGGACAGGCGCACTGGATAGCCTGCATCCACCAGGGTGGCGTAGGCCAGGTTCTCCGCGAAGCCCCAATCCGCCATCTGGTCGCCGGCGGCCATTTTGGCCCGCTCGGACCAGACCTTGGCTACCCTCGGGTGCAGCTCGAAGCCCTCCGGAATCTCCAGCATCCGTGCGGCCAAGGCGCGCAGTTTGCCTTTCTCGACCCCGGTGTTCACCGCCTGGTCCCACTCGGTCCCGTTACAGGATTTCCAGTCGATCCGGTAGGCATTGTCGAGGCCGCAGACGACGGGGCGGGCCACCACCACCCCCTGCTCGATGGAGTTGCGGTAGTCCTGGGCCATGCGCTGCACCTCGTCGCGACCCATGAGTCCTTCCTCAACCAGGTGCTCTCCGTAAACGGTCCGGGCTGTCGGGTGGGCGCGGATCTTCTTGTACATCATGGGCTGGGTCACCGATGGCTCGTCTGCCTCGTTGTGACCCAGGCGGCGGTAACAGACCAGGTCGATCACGACGTCCTTGCGGAATTGGTTGCGGAAGTCCAGCGCCATGCGGGTCACAAAGATCACCGCTTCGGGGTCGTCACCGTTGACGTGGAACACTGGAGCCTGGACCATCTTGGCAACGTCGGTGCAGTACAGGGTGGAGCGGGTGTCCAGCGGGTTGCTGGTGGTGAAACCGATCTGGTTGTTGATGACGATGTGCAGAGTCCCGCCGGTGGCGAAGCCGCGTACCTGGGAGAGATTGAAGGTCTCCATGACCACGCCCTGGCCAGCGATCGCCGCATCGCCGTGGATGACCACCGGCATCACTTGTTCCCCGGTGCGGTCGCGGCGGCGGTCCTGATGGGCCCGTACCGAGCCCTCGATCACCGGGCCGATGATTTCCAGGTGCGAGGGGTTAAAGCCGAGGGCGAGGTGCACCAGGCCCCCGGGGGTCTCGACATCCGTCGAAAAGCCCAGGTGATACTTGACGTCCCCGGCGACCTGGCGCCAATTGCGGTGGAAGCGCCCTTCGAACTCGTCGAAGATGTCCCGCGGCGGCTTGCCGAGGATGTTGGTCAGGACGTTGAGCCGCCCTCGGTGGGCCATGCCGATGACGATCTCCTTGATCCCCTTGCGCCCGGCGCGCTGGATCAGCTCGTCGAGGAGCGGGATCAGGGCCTCGCCCCCCTCGAGGGAGAAGCGCTTTTGGCCGACATAGCGGGTGTGCAGGTAGGTCTCGAAGCCCTCGGCGGCGGTCAGGAGCATCAGCAGCCAGCGGCGGTCGGCGGGCTCCAGCTCCGGGCGGGCCCGATAGCCCTCCAGGCGCTTCTGAATCCAGCGCTTCTCCTGGGTACTGGTGATGTGCATGTACTCGGAGCCGACCTTGCGGCAGTAAATGTCCTTGACCAGGTTGAGGATGTCCGCCAGGCGCATGCGGTCCGGGGCATAGAGGGATCCGGTGTGGAAGACTTGGTCCATGTCCGCTGGCTCCAGGCCGTGGTAGCTTGGGTCCAGGTCGGCGATCTTGGGTCGCTCGCGCAGCCTCAGGGGGTCCAGATCGGCGTTTTGGTGGCCCCGGTAGCGGTAGGTGTTGATAAGGCGCAGGACCGCTGCCTGCTTCTCTGCTGCGGCCGGCTCCAGGTGACCGGACCGGCGGGCGGTCGGGCGGATGCGGCTCTCAGTGGCAAGGCGCAGAAAGTTTTCCCGGACCGGACCGTGGGGGACCTCGTTGGCCGCCTCGCGGTGCATGGCATCGAAGCGCTGGCGCCAGGCCAAATCCACGCTCTCTGGATCCTTGAGGTAGCGCTCGTAGAGGTCTTCGATGAAGGCGGCGTTGCCTCCGTACAACGCCGTGGAACTGCGAAACAGCTCGAGGAGTGCGCTCATGATGCGACGCTCGGCAACCTCTTTCAGGGGGGATTAGGACGCGACGAATGAACGCACTGTATAGCACAACACTCGCCCACTCCGGCTACGCCCGTTGCGCAGGATAGGCGGTATGGGACCTTCAGAGCCGCGCGGGCGGCGGGGTTGCCGGCCTTCGGCCCTGCGCCCGGGAGGGCATGGCCGTACGCGCGTGGCCAGGGTTGCCCGGTGAACACGGCCGGCGAGGCTGCCGACAGTCTGTCCGTTGGCGTCCGCCGTCGGGTCGAGCTGGCGCGGATGGAGGCGGACGTCGCCTACTTCCAGGCACGTCTGGACTTCCTCGGCGAGCCGGCGACCTCAAACCAGGCAGCGCAGCGTAAGGCCTTCAAGCACCTCTACAACGGTCTATCGAGTCAGGTGGCGGAGGCGAAGGAGGCCCAGACCAACGACTTTTCCGTCGATGGGCTGTTCGACGGTTAGGGGGCGAGGGAGTGCGGGGTGTGGCCGGTGTTACAGGGTGGTGCCCCCGACAGGATTCGAACCTGTGACCTCACCCTTAGGAGGGGTGCGCTCTATCCATCTGAGCTACGAGGGCGTGTTGTGGGCCTAAATCGACCGACGCCGTGCCTTTGATTGGGCTGGCCCGATAAAAGGCATGACTGAACAGCAGGTTGGCGTGCTTGCTTCGATGCCATCAGGGGGGTCGAACGGCGGCAAGTGTACCCGATACGGTCGGACCTTGTCAGGCCTGTTGCGCCAGCGGGTGTCGGCGGGGTGACTGCGCTGGGTTGACCAATGGGGGTGCCGGAGGTGGTTAAGCCGAACACGTTCGTGGGTCGGCTGCGTCAGCCGCGGGCGCGACCGGGCGCCCGGGGTTCGTGATATATTAGGGGTTGCTTGAACAGGTGCCGGTGGGAGCCGTCGGCCGGAAACAGAACGCGAGAGTCGCTGCCCGACCGGCCGGAAAGACCGCCTTCCGTACAGGCATGCGGCGTGATCAAAAGCAGAGAGAACGGGAGAGACCCAATGTCCAAAAAGCATCCAGTCGTCGCCGTCACGGGATCCTCCGGGGCCGGCACCACCACCGTCAAGCGCGCCTTCGAGCACATCTTCTACCGGGATGGAATCAAGGCCGCTGTCATCGAGGGTGACAGCTTCCACCGCTATGATCGCGCGTCAATGAAGGAGGAGATGGCCAAGGCGGCCGCCGAGCACCGCAGCCTGAGCCATTTCGGCCCTGAGGCCAACGTATTCGACCAGCTCGAAGCGCTGTTCCGCACCTATGGTGAGACTGGCAGCGGCAAGAAGCGCTATTACATCCATAGCGACCCGGAGGCCAAGGAACTCAACGCCCGCCTTGGCACCAACCTCAACCCAGGGCAGTTTACCCCGTGGGAGGACATCCCAGACGGGACCGACCTCCTGTTCTATGAGGGCTTGCATGGCCTCGTGATCACCGAGGAGAACAACGTCGCTCGGCACGTGGACCTGGGCGTGGGGGTGGTCCCCATCGTCAACCTGGAGTGGATCCAGAAGATCCACCGCGATAACCTGGAGCGCGGTTACTCGGCCGAGGCCATCGTCGACGTCATCATGCGGCGTATGCCCGACTACATCAAATACATCACGCCGCAGTTCTCGCTGACGGACATCAATTTCCAGCGCGTGTCGACGGTAGACACCTCCAACCCGTTCATCGCCCGCGACATCCCGACTCCGGACGAGAGCTTCGTCATCATCCGTTTCAAAGATCCGGCGAAGCTGGACATCTCCTTCCCCTATCTTCTCAGCATGGTCCATGACTCGTTCATGTCCCGGCGCAATACCATGGTGGTGCCTGGCGGCAAGATGGGGATGGCCATGGAAGTCATTCTCCAGCCGATCATCGAGGGCATGATGGCGGCGCGGCAGGTCTGATCCCTGCTTCTTCCCTCGGCCGGGGATGGACCCCCGGCCCGCCAGCCAACCCCGCTCGCTCTCGTCTGAACACCGGTCAACGCCCGGAGGCATGCCACGCCCTCGTCCGCACTCCCTGTGCGGGCTCCGCGGGGCCGCGCCTCGGCTAGCCCGCAGAGGTGGGGTAGGGCCCCAGGTCCCAGTGATCCTCGTTGCCTCGCTGCCACACCATGCGGTGGAGCTGCGTGAGGGAGTAGTGGTCGTTGGCGAGTGCCGCACGCTCCTGACGACTGAGGGCGTCAGGCCCCTGGGCCAGGCAGCGCAGGCGCAGCTCCGACAGCCAGGCGGCGGTGGCCGGGGGGTGACGGCGGCGGCGCGCCAGGGCGGCGTGCAGGCGGTTGCGGCGGGGGTCTACCACGGCCTGCTCGAAGGCCTTACCGGGCGGGGTCTGATCGGCGCCGGCCAGCCAGTCGGACTGCTGGACACTGCGGAGCACTTCGGGAGGCGCGACCTCCTCTGGGGTGAGCAACAGGCCCCGGGCGCGCAGCCAGGAACCGATCTTGGCGTCGCTCAGCAGCACTGAGATGGCCGGGCCGAAGAGCAGGGGGATCGAGACCGGCAGGGTCCAGATGACGAAGTTCCCGCCAATCCAGATCGAGACGCCGATCCAGATCACAGCCATCATGGTCCCGGCGCCATGCTGGTACCAGGCCTCGGACCAAGAGGTACGCCCATCGTCTCGGCGCTGCCCAGCCCAACTCACCTTCCAGCCGAGCAGGGCACCGAGCACCGACATGCTGTGGCTGAACATCCGCATCGGCGCCAAGAAGACGGACATCACCGACTCCAGCAGGACTCCGCCCAGCACGCTCCAGACCCCGCCGTAGCGGCGCCTGTCCTTGCCGTCGGTCAGGACCAGCAGGGCGCTCACGATCTTGGGCGCGAAGAGCAGGAACAGCGTGGAGATAAGCAGCAGCAGGGCCGATTCCGGGTGCCATTCGGGCCACACTGGGTAGGGGTTATACGGCTCCGGGAAATAGTCGACGTTGCCATGGCGGATCTGGGCGTATTCAACGGTCCCGAGCACCAGGAAGAGGAGCCAGAGGGGAGAGGAGACGTAGCTCATGACCCCCTTCGCAAAACTTAGGCGGTGCACGAAGCGCAGGCCCGGCAGGAACAGCAGGCGCAGGTGTTGGAGGTTGCCCTCGGCCCAGCGGCGGTCTCGCTTGAGGTCGTCCACCAGGCTTGGCGGGGTCTCCTCGTAGCTCCCTGCCATGGCAGGCATGATCCAGATCTCGTGGCCAGCGCGCCCGAGCAGGGCCGCCTCGACGAAGTCGTGGCTCAGGATGCCGCCGGTCAGCGGGCCCCAGCCATTCAGCCGCGGCAGGGCGCAGTGGCGCACGAAGGGCTCGATGCGGAGGATCGCATTGTGGCCCCAGAAGGTCGCATCACCCATCTGCGTACGCGCCAGGCCCCGCAGGAAGAGCGGGCCGTACATGCGGTTGGCGAACTGCTGGATGCGGGCGTAGAAGGTTTGTCCGTCCACCACCCTAGGGGCGGTCTGCAGCAGGGCGACCTCGCCGTGGCGCTCCATGGTCTGGACCATGGCCACCAGGGTCTCCCCGTCCATCAGGCTGTCGGCGTCGAGCACGATCATGTAACGAAAGTTCGCGCCCCAGCGGCGCAGGAAGTCAGCAACGTTCCCACTCTTGCGGTTTAGGTTGAGCCCGCGGCGGCGGTAACGCAGGCGCCCCTTGGCGCCAAGGCGCCGACACAGGCGTTGCCAGGCCTCCTGTTCACGCAGCCAGACCTCAGGATCGCGGGAGTCGGAGAGGATGAAGAACTCGAAGTCTTCGAGGCGGCCGGTCGCGGCCACCGATCGGAAGATCGCCTCGATCCCAGCGGCGACCCGAACCACCTCCTCGTGGTAGATCGGGATCAGCACGGCGGTCTTGGCCAGTGGGGTGGCAGCCAGCTCGGAGGGGTCGTCCCAGGCCGCGATGTGCACGGGGTCGCCCCCTCGCAGGCGGTCCCAGAGCCCGAACATCCCAGTCCAGAAGCCGGCGGAGACCCAGGCGAACAGCAGCCCGAACACGACGGCGGTGGCCACCTCCAAGGGCTGGTCGCCGTGGTAGGGCAGGAGCCACATGGCGTAGTGTGTGGCCAGCAGGGTCTGGATCAGGACCAGGGTCAGCCCGAGCCCACGCCGGACGTAGGCGCGGGCTCGCCAGTGGGCGTAGCGCTTGCTCATGGTGTGCGCTTCGAGGCTGGCTTGGCGGGCTCGGGCTCGGGCTCGGGCTCGGGCCGGCGGCGCCAGGCGCCCCGCCCGGAGCGGCGCTCCGGGGCCATGGTCTGCCGGCAAGGCAGCGGGTGGGCGAACCGGGCCAGGTTGGTGGCGTCGTCGCAGGGGCTGCTGGCCGCCATGTTGGCCTGCTGGTGGTCGGCCAGCCAGGCGGTCAGGGTGTCCATGGCAGCGGGGGTGAGGTGCCCGCCCTCGGCGAGGGTGGACTCCATGGCTCGGTCCAGCAGATCCAGCGTGATTTGGCCGCGCTCACAGGGCTCGACCCCGAGCATTTCCAGGTAGCACCAGATGCGGTTGCAGGCCCTGGGCAGGTCGTCGGGGCAGGCGTCTGGGGCTCGGCCGCCAGCCGCGGTCGGGGAATCCACCTCAGGGCCTCTCGACCCGATAAGTCCAGGTCTCGGTGAGGCTGGCGTTATCCTTCTTGAGGAAGGCGCGCATCTCTAAGGGGCGGTCCTTGGCAGGCTTGACCAGGAGGGAGAGGCGCCAGCCCTGGTTCTCGGGGACTGGGAAGACCGTCTGGTGGATCAGCTCGGAACCCTCATTGACGTTGACGACGGCGGTGACGGGGGCGTTGGCCGGCAGGTCGGGGAGCTCGCCGCCGGTGAAGTCCGCGAGCACCCGCACGGTTCCCACGACGTCGCCGCCGCCGATCACGTCCCCAGCACCGGCATAGGTCGCGCTGGCGAGGCCGCCAGCCTGCGGCGGGGTAGCGGGACCGCCTAGGTGGACCTCGTAGGAGAAGTCCAACCGCGTCCCGGGCTCGATCTTTGCCTTGGGGGTCCAGAAGGCGGCGATGTTGTCGTTGGTCTCCTTGTCCGTCGGGATCTCCACTAGGATGACATGGCCCTCGCCCCAGTCGCCCTTGGGGACTATCCATGCGTTGGGCCGATTCTGATAATGGGCCTCCGGGTCCTCGTAGCTCGCAAAG
Organism: Chromatiaceae bacterium; assembly: GCA_041307765.1. Taxonomy (GTDB): domain Bacteria; phylum Pseudomonadota; class Gammaproteobacteria; order Chromatiales; family Chromatiaceae; genus DYRB01. The sequence continues at coordinate 5,343 of JBFZCW010000115.1, read as the reverse complement.
CGGCGGTCGCGCTGGATGAGCCCGAAGCCGCGCGGGTTGGTCACCGCAAAATAGCTGTGGCTGAGGCGCTTGGGGTTGGTCAAGGGGCGCCAGACGCGCTCGCCGGTGCCGGTCTCGATCGCAAGCCCGTCGGAGTCATGCACCTCGGGACGCCAGTGGGCCGGCGGACGGTCAGTGTTCTCGCCTTAGTAGAACATGCTGGTCAATGGGGCCAGACCGACTTGCTCCACGGCCTTGCGGAAGAACAGGGTGGCGTCCACGGCTATGACTGTGGGCTCGCCGGGGGTGGCGACGAAGCGGTAAGCCCCGGTGACGCTCTTGCTATCCAGCAGGGCGTAGAAGGTCATCTGGGTGGCGTCCTTGGCGGGCTTTACCAGCCAGAAGCGGCGGAACAAGGGGAACTCCTCCCCGATTGGGAGCCCGGTATTCAGGGCCAGTCCGCGCCCGGAGATGCCGAAGCTCTCGTCCCGCCCCACGCCCCGGAAGTAGGAGGCCCCCGCAAAGACCAGGAACTGGTTCTGCACGTCCGGAGCGGTCAGCGGGTAAGTCAGGTTGATTCCAGCATAGCCGAGGTCGTTGGGGATCTCCTGGGCCAGCTTTGGCGGGTAGTCGAACCGGGACTTTTCGAAGCCAAGGGGCGTCACCCCCTGATCGTCGGCGATCAGCACGTCGACGGAGTTCCGGAAATAGAGGCCGGGGTGGAAAAACATGATCTGGAACCGGGACCCGTCCCCCCGCCACAGGCTCTGGTCGGGCCTAAATCGGATCGACTGGAACTGGTCGTAGGGCAGGTTGACGAGGAGGTCGGGAACCGGTGGGGGAGGTGCAAAGGGTTGGCCGGCCAAGCCCTCCGCTTCCTGTACTATGGCAGAGAAGTCAAGTTCGGAGTGCGCGGGGGCACCGAACAGCAAGAGCGAGACCGCGAGGGTAGAGAGCGAAAGGCGCAGGGACTGCATGGAGACCTCGATACAGGGGGGCGGCTGCGGCGCATGCCCGGGACAAGTGGGGCCGCCCCTGCTCCGTAGGGATCCGGGTGTGGACCCTGTGGTCCCGATCACGGGGCCAATGTCTAGTCTCACCCAGGTCGATCAGCCGAGGGCCCCGGCGGGCAACCAGGCTATCGCAAAAGCGCTCCTAGTATAGGGAAAGCCATTTGGGGCGCAAGTAGATAGCATCTGGGTGCCTGCGTCAGCCGGCGCGACGACGGGGCCAACGAGTGCTCGCCGGCATGCAAGTTATGGCGGCGGATGGTCCGGAGATGCTGTTCCGCAATTGCGGGAGTCGCTGGTTGGCTCCCATCGTCGGTTGGCCGGGTCCCGGTGGACAAAAGGGCCGGAATCTGGTTGTCTGAACCACCCCCGCCCGTGCGCTGGCGAGAGCATGTCGCGACGCCTTAAGTCCCTGGTTCTTTTGCTGTCCCCGGTCCTGCTTCTGGCTGGGGCCGCCTGGCTTGTCGCGCTGATCGAAAGCGCTGGGCCGCGTTATTCGGGGGAGGTCTCCGTGACAGGGCTTGCCGGGCAAGTGACGGTGCGCTTTGGGCCCCACGCCGTCCCCAGCATCGAGGCTGGGAGCGTAGAGGATGCCCTCTTCGCACAGGGCTACCTGGTTGCCACCGAGCGCATCTGGCAAATGGACCTGATGCGACGCCTCGCCCAAGGGCGTCTGGCGGAGGTGTTTGGGGAGGATGCCCTGCCAGCGGACCGCTTCTTCCGCACTATCGGGTTGGGGGCGGCGGCCCGGCGGTCCCTCGCAGAGCTGGAGGCCCCCTTCCGCGGTTACCTTGATGCCTATGCGGCTGGGGTCAATGCCTACCTGGAAAAGGCCCACGCATCGCCGCCGCTGGAGTACCGCATCGCCGGCTTCCGGCCCGAGCCATGGCGGGCGGAGGACAGCCTGGCCATCGGCGAGTACATGGCCTGGGCCCTGTCCTTTAACGTTCGGGGGGAACTAGTCTGGCTGCGGCTGGCCCGGCGCCTGGGTAATGCCCGGGCTGCGGAGCTGTTCCCCACCGACGTTGGCGTACCGGCCCCGGACGGCGCACGCGCCTTGCCGGTGCTGGCCCTGGCCGGGGAGCAGGCTGCAGGAGAGCAAACGCGGGCAACCAGCGGTGCGTCATCGGCGTTGGCGCAATTGGCCGAACTCGCCGAGGCCCTGGGCGCCCTGCTCGACCTGCCGACGCGTTGGGGGCTCCCTTGGCCCGCACCCGCCAGTAACGCATGGGTCCTGACCGGAAACTTGACGGCAGACGGCCAGGCGCTGCTTGCCAATGACCCCCATCTGGCCGCGTCGACCCCTGGGATCTGGTATGAGCTTGAGCTGGCCGCACCTGGGCTGCACGTCGCCGGGGTCGCCCTGCCTGGGGTGCCGCTAGTTCTCATCGGGCACAATGCGGACCTGGCATGGGGCTTTACGACGGTCAATGCCGACACCCAGGACCTCTTCGTAGAGCGCCTCAGCGCCGACGGGGCGGGCGTCGAGCGGCCAAACGGGGCCGTTGAGGCCATCGAGGAGCGCACCCAGCGCATCGGCGTCAAGGGTCTTGCCGAACCAGTGGAGCTCCGGGTGCGGAGTACCAGCCACGGGGTCGTCTTGAACGATATCCTGGGCCCAGTGACCGGCACCCCGCTCGACCTCCCCGTCCTGGACACCGTGGCCCTGCTCGCCCTGCGGTGGACGACGGATTTGCCCGATCGGGGCTTCGTCGGCGTCGCGCGGCTAGCGATGGCCACAAGCCTGGAGGAAGGGCGTGCGGCCGGCCTAGAGTTCACTCATGCCTCCCAAAATTTAATGTTGGCCCACCGCAACGGCGGCATCGCTTGGCAGGTGACGGGGCGGTTGCCGCTGCGCGGGCGGGGTGTCGGGACCTTTCCTGCGCCGGGATGGGAGGCCGGCTACGGCTGGACGGGCTATGTCCCGGCTACGGACAACCCAGGTCTGTCCGATCCGGAGGGCGAAGTCCTGATCACCGCCAACAACCGCACCATCCCGGTAGACCACCCGGTCAACGTGACCCACTCCTGGTCTGCCCCCTACCGCGCCCAACGCATCGCCGAGTTATTGGCTGAGGGACCCGCCCAGGACGCCGATGCCGCCCTGCGCTTGCAGATGGATCGGGTGAGTCTCCAGGCGCGGGGCTACCTCGCTGCGTTGCGGCGCCTTCTCCCCCGCCTGCTGGAAGTCGACCCCCAGGCGCGCAGCATTGCTGACCGCTTCCTGTTGCGTTGGGGCGGAGAGTTTCGCGCCGACAGTCGACCTGCCGCCCTGTTCGCCCTGCTGCGCACGGCACTCTACCGCGCCCTCTACGGCGACGAACTGGGCGAGGATTTGGACGCGCTGATGTCCCTGGACCTGGCCGCCTACAGTCCCCTCGACGAGGCGATCCACAGCGGCCGGTCGAGCTTCTGGGACGACCTCGGTACCTCTGGGCGGGAGGGTGAGGTCGAGATCTGGGGCAGGGCGCTGCGGGAGGCCCATGCGGAGCTGCAGCGCCTGTTCCCGGACCCTGACGAACAGCGCATCGACCGGCTCCGCAGCCTCGCTTTCCCCCATGCCTTTGACCGGGTCCCAGTGCTGGGGCTGCTGTTCTCTGTGGGCCCGGTCCCAGGCGTCGGGGACGGGGCGACCGTCGATGTCATGAAGGCCAGCCCGGAGGACACGCGGCGCGCCCTGTTTGCCCCTTCCTGTCGCGCGGTCTTCACTGCTGGGGACTGGGGGCGGTCGCGCCTCATCCTGCCTCTGGGTCAGTCTGGGCACCGCTTCTCTCCCTACCGCAGCGATCAGCTTGGCGATTGGCTTGCGGGCCGCAGCCATCCTTTGGCCTGGGGCGGTCCCGCTGCTGGTACGGAGCTTGGCGTGCTCGCGCTCAAGCCCGCGGTCGCCGAGCCGGTCCCAGCCCATTCGGGGCAGGCATCCGTCCGCGGCGCTCTGCCCGACTGAGGTTGTTGGGTGGCAGGTTCGGTTGCGCCCGGTGTATCAGGAATTGAGTCAGCCGGTTGGCGAGCGGCCCGTCGCTGATCGCCTCATCGGCCCTGGCCCCCGCGGCTGTTGCTCAATCAAGTTCATGGCCTGACATAACATGGGCAGTATATTGCCTGACTGGCTCTCTCAGATTGAGTATGTATTGTATGAAAAACCAGGCAGTTAATGGAGAATCGGATGCTGGTTCCGGCTGTTGACTTGATCAAAAGCGGGCACTATACTGGCGGCACAGGGTTCAGCAGATCATGCACTTTCGCTTCCGAAAAAATCTGGTCCAGGTCGTCCGTACGACCTACGATCCGGCCACCAAGCGGCCACGCACGGAGATCGTGGGGCGCCTGTTGCGAAGTGATCCTAGGGCGGACCCTGCGTTGCTGTCGGCATGCACGCCGGCTGAGGTTGAGGAAGTGCACTGCTGGATCGGGAGCCACATGAAGGCGGAGGCAGTCGCCGCGGAACATGCTGCGCGCTCACTCGCTGGCCAGATGGCCAAGGCGGCCGATTGGTTCGCCGCGACGGACGACCTCGAATCCGCGAGGCTCCTGGCCACGGAGCTGCATCAACAGTGGTCCAAGCTCCGCAGCCAGCTGCGCCGCCGCAGTTTGTTGGAGTGAAGCAATCGCCGGCGTGGCGCTTGCGCTCGAGTCTCTCACCAACCCGTAAACGACACCTTAATCGGAGAACCCTATGACCAAGTTGCCCGAATTGATCGAACGTACATCTAAGGAATACCCCGCCGCCGTTGCCGGTGTGAGCGGCCCCGCCGCTACAAAACTGTTGCGGGCGGTTTTCGCCACTCTCGCCCGCGAGATCGACCAGGCGCCAGATGGCGCCTACAAGGTATCCGGGCTCGGTACTTTTCGCGCGCGCACGGTCGAGGCGAAAGCGGAAGGCAAGGCCGGCGGTCGCCGCGTGCTCTTTCGGGCAACTAAGCCAAAGGCAAGTGGCGGCAAGGCCCGGAAGGGGCGTGCGGCCAAAGATGAGGCGGCAGGGGGCGGGACGTTGGAATGAGCTGCTGCCGGAACTGTTTCAGGGGCTATTCCCCCCTCCTACTGCGGCAATCGGCGTGACCGTTCGATTGCGACGACTCTGGGCTTAGCGATCGCAGCTCGGATTCAGTTCGGACACCAGATCCAGGGGGATTGACTCATGGTCTCCGGGGAGGTCCCAATCAGTGAAGTCGGTCCCACCGTGCGGTAGCTCACGGTGGGATCTAGGGAGCGACGGCGTCGCGGCGGCTATGGTCACGCCGCTTCGTCCTCCTCTTGAGTGCGCGGACAGGAGGGGGGACAGCTATGGCTGAGCGGGTTTGTTTCATGCATGTCGGGACTGGCAAAACGGGCTCAACGGCGATCCAATCGGCCT
>JBFZCW010000114.1:0-3978 GCA_041307765.1 Chromatiaceae bacterium | reverse complement strand
CCCCCCCCCCCCCCCCCCCCCCCCCCCCCCGACCCGCCAGAGTAAGTGCGGACCGTTCTGCCAGTGACAGAACGCAGCCGCGCGAACGGGCTGGGCGATGCCCCAGGGACGGGATGCAGCTCTGCAACGCCGCCTGACCAGAGGACTTGAGCAGAAGATCTAAAGAGGATCTAAGTGGACCAGAGCATCACCTATGACCTTGAGCTGATCCGCCGCTACGACCAGAGCGGGCCCCGTTACACATCGTACCCCACGGCCGTAGAGTTCCACCCCGGGTTCGACGAGGCCGCCTACCGGGCCGTCTGCGCGGCGACCAATGCCAGCGGGCGTCCCCTTTCCCTCTACTTCCATATCCCCTTCTGCGATACGGTCTGCTTCTACTGCGCCTGCAGCAAGCTGGCGACCAAGGACCGGACCCTCGCCCAGCCGTATCTCGATCGGGTCTACCGGGAGCTGGCCATGCAGGCCGAGCTGTTCGACCCCGCGCGGACCGTCGAGCAGCTGCACTGGGGCGGTGGGACACCGACCTTTATCAGCCGGGACCAGATGGTCGAGCTGATGGACGAGACCCGGCGGCGTTTCCGCCTGGCCCACGACGCGGTGGGGGAGTTCTCCATCGAGATCGATCCGCGGGAGGCCGACGCCCAGACCGTGGCCCTGTTGCGCCGGCTGGGCTTTAACCGCATGAGTCTGGGAGTGCAGGACTTCGAGCCTACCGTTCAGCAGGCGGTCAACCGCATCCAGACCGAGACCGAGACCCTGGCCGTGCTGGAGGCCGCCCGTGCCCAGGGTTTCCGCTCGGTGAGCGTGGACCTGATGTACGGTCTGCCCCTGCAGACCGTGGCGTCCTTCGGGCGCACCCTGGATCGGATCATCGCCTTTGCCCCGGAGCGCCTCTCGGTCTTCAACTACGCCCATCTCCCGGAGCGCTTCAAGCCCCAGCGGCGGATCAATGAGGTCGAGCTGCCGCGCCCTGAGGTCAAGCTCCAGATCCTCCAGGAGACGATCGACCGGCTCACCGCCGCCGGTTACGTCTATATCGGTATGGACCACTTCGCCCGGCCGGACGACGAGCTCGCCCTGGCCCAGCGCAACGGGACCCTGTACCGCAACTTCCAGGGCTACTCGACCCACGCCGACTGCGACCTCATCGGCATCGGCATGACGTCCATCGGCAAGGTCGGCAACACCTATGCCCAGAACGAGCGCGGGCTGGACGATTACTACGCCCGCATCGACGCCGGGCACCTGGCTGTCTTTCGCGGGATCGCCCTAAGTCGCGACGACGAGATCCGTCGCGACGTGATCACCCGCCTCATCTGCCACTTCGAGCTGCCCTTTGCGCCGGTCGAGCAGGCCTGGGGCATCGACTTCGCCGACTACTTCGCGGCCGATCTGCCGAAGCTTGCCCCGATGGCCGCGGACGGGCTCTTGGAGCTAGATGGCCAAGCCATCCGCGTCCTACCCCGGGGTCGGCTCCTGATCCGCAACATCTGCATGGTCTTCGATGCCTATCTCGCGACCAAGCAGGGACCCGTCGGCTTTTCGAAGGTCATCTAGCCGTGCCGGGGCCTGAGTCCGCTGCGGCGTCGATCCCCACCCTGTTCCGCGCTGCAGTCCGGCGGTGGCCAGACGCCCCCGCCGTAGTGGGCGGCGGTCCGGATCTGAGCTTTTCCGTCTTGGATGCCGCCTCCGACGGGGTGGCAGGGGCCCTGGCCCAGGCAGGGGTCGGGTGCGGCGATCGGGTCGCCCTCTATTGTTCGAACGGGGCTGCGTTCGTCATCGCTTATCTCGGCATCCTCAAGGCCGGGGCCTGCGTCGTGCCCATCAATCTTCTGCTCAACCCACTGGAGATCGGCTTCATCTTGCGCGACGCCGGGGTCCGGGCGCTCTGTTACCACCGGAAACTGGCGGAGCCCGCGGGGCGGGCTCTGGACGAGGCCCCTGGGGTGGTCATCCGGGTGGGCATCGAATCTGGGCCTGGGGCTGGCGGCGCCGAGCTTGACCTCGACGCCATGGCGGCGAGCGGCCAAGTCCCGCCCACCCTCGACGGTCAAGTATCGGCCGACGACCTTGCCGCGATCCTGTATACGTCAGGGACCACAGGGCGACCCAAGGGGGCGATGCTGAGCCACCGTAACCTCGGGGCCAACGCAGCCTCCGTCATGCAGGCCCTCGCCCTGGAGCCCGGGCGCGACCGCATCTTGGTTGTCCTGCCCATGTTCCACGCCTTCGCCGCCACGGTCGGGATGCTCGTGCCTCTGCTTCATGGCCTGAGTCTGGTCCCGGCGGTGCGTTTCGATCCGCGCCAGGTCAGCGCGGCCATCGCCGAGCATAGGGCCTCTGTCTTCCTCGGTGTTCCCAGCATGTATGCCCTGCTGTTGCGCCTAGACGACGCGGCCGTCGCCCAGTGGCAGGGTGTGCGGCTGTGCGTCTGTGGCGGCGCGGCCCTCCCCCAAGCGGTGATGGCGGCCTTCGAGACGCGCTTCGCCATCCCGGTGTTGGAGGGCGACGGTCCGACCGAATGTTCTCCGGTGACCTGTGTCAATCCTGTCGCGGGTCCGCGAAAGCCGGGCTCCGTCGGGCCGCCCATCCCCGGGGTCGAGATGCGCATCGCCGATGCCGAGGGCCGCACCCTCTCGAACGGCGAGCACGGAGAGGTCTGCGTGCGCGGTCCCAACGTCATGCACGGCTACTGGGGTCTGCCGGATGAGAGCGCGGCCAGCTTCTTTGGCGACTGGTTCCGCACCGGCGACCTCGGATGGCGTGACCCCGACGGCTACTTCTACCTGGTGGACCGCATCAAGGACCTCATCATCACCAACGGCATGAACGTCTACCCGCGGGTGATCGAGGAGGCCCTTTACCAGCACCCGGACGTGGCGGAAGCGGCGGTCGTGGCGGAACCCCACGCCCTGCACGGTGAGTTGCCGGTGGCCTATGTGGTGCCCAAGCCTGGCGCGGATCTGGATGCGGCAAGCCTACGCGATTGGTGCCGGGAGCGGCTCGGGCGCCACGAGGTCCCGCGGCGTATCCTCCTGCGCGAAGCCCTGCCTAAGAACGCCGCGGGCAAGATCCTCAAGCGCGAACTGCGTCGCCAGGGGGAACTCGACCGCGGCGTGGACCTCCCCGGCGGCGCCCAGGGATAGAGGTGCAGACATGAACGTCCGCATCCGTGGAACCGGGTGGCGCGAGCGGCTATACTGCGCGGCTTTGCCGTCGCCTGACCCAGGTGCGATGACGGGGTGCGGCGGTTGGATCGACGAGCGGTTATCCGAACAGCAGCAGCGAGCGGCAGGTCCCGGCCGCGGTTGGAGACAAGGCGATGCAAGTGTCAGTGGAAAGCGGCGAGGGTCTTGAGCGGCGCATGACGGTCGATCTGCCCGCGGATCGGTTCGAGACCGAGGTGGCCAGCCGCCTCCAGCAGGTGGCGCGCTCGGCGCGGCTCCCGGGGTTTCGTCCCGGCAAGGTCCCGCTCAAGATCGTCCGCCAGCGTTTCGGCGAGCAGATCAACCAGGAAGTCTTCGGCGACCTGATGCAGTCGAGCTTCTCTGAGGCGGTCGGCCAGCAGCAGCTGCGCCCCGCCGGCCCGCCGCGCGTGGTTCCCTCCATTGACCACGCCGGGCGGCGCTACGGCTACACAGCGACCTTCGAGGTCCTGCCGAGCATCACTCTGGCTCCCCTGAAGGACCGGGTTATCAAGCGCCCGGTGGCGGAGGTCGGAGATGCGGACCTCGAGGCCATGCTCGATCGCCTGCGGCACCAGCGCAAGACCTGGACCAAGGTCGACCGTCCGGCCCAACAGGGCGACCGGGTGATCGCCTCCTTTCCGGGCACCGTGGACGGTGAGCCCGTGCAGGGCGGTTCCGCACAGGATCGCCCCATCGAGATCGGGGCCGAGCACCAGATCCCGGGTATTGAGGACGGGCTGGTCGGGATCTCGGCCGGCGAGGCCCGAACACTGAATCTGGCCTTTCC
>JBFZCW010000113.1:0-3562 GCA_041307765.1 Chromatiaceae bacterium | reverse complement strand
CAGGAAGGCCGCCACTTGCTCGCGGGTGACGATACCCTGGGGACAGTAATAAGTTCCGCCGCAGCCACCCCTAATGCTCCGCTCAACGAGCCGCTTGAGCAGAGGGCTGCCCCAACTGATGCCGCTCCCGCCCGTGAGATGGATGCGGCAGTCGGAGCCGAGGGCGATCGCGTAGCCGTCGTCTATTTCCACCGAGCCCAGGAAGCCGTACCAGCGCACTTCACCGTTCTCGCCCAGCTTCGCCGCCACGATGTCCTTGTCGCCGGAGAAAGGAAACACCGGATCCGTGCCCCAGGAGGCGTTGCTCGTCCCGGTGACGAACACCCCCCCCCGCGCCATCGGGAGCGATGCCGTAGCCCCAGTCCCCTTGTCCGGAGCCAAGGAAGCTATCCCAGGCCAGGGCTCCGTTGAGGTCGAGCCGGGCGACCAGGATGTCGGCGTCGCCGGCCTAGGGGTCGATGGGGCTACCCCAGCCCGAGCCGCTGTAGCCGGTAAGAAATAGGGTGCCGCCGGTGACCGCGATGCCATAGCCCTCATCCCCGGCCCCGGAACCGAGGAAGGTGTTCCACAAGAGGTTGCCGCTGCCGTCGAAGGTGATTGGGATGTTCACGTAGCCCGCATAGGGGCCGTCCGGGTCGGCCACTGGTTCGCCATCGAGAGGCGGGTCGTAGGGCACCGGGACACCGGCGACCACGCTGATCGGGGCGCCGAGGACCACGCAACGCTCGCCCACGTCGGCGACGTAGATCTGGTTCACTGCTCCCTCGGTCCAGCCCGGCTGGGCGTTGACGGTGATCTCCTCCATGTACATGTCGATCAGGTAGATGTCGTCCTTTGAGGCCTTGGTCAGGTCGATGCCCAAGTAGGTCGCGATGGCCGCGCGCCGGGCGATCTGCTCGGACGTGGCATCAGGATCGTCGAGGGAATAACTGGGCTGACCTTTCGCGCAGTAGCGGCTCTGCCAGGCCACCAGGACCTTGTTGCCCATGATGCTGTGGAACAGGTTGGTTACGTCGCCGGGGTATTGGTAGTCGGTGTCCGCGAAGAGCGGCACATCCGGGCGAAGGACATCGCAGTTGGCGCTGTCGCAGGACGTCAGGTCGGCGGACTGGGAGAGGTTGGTCTTCTTCCAGGTGTCGCCGTCGTCCAGGCTCACGGCGGCGTAGGTGTCGCGCTTACCGTGGCCAACGAAGCCGACGCCCTCCACACCGATCACGGGCCCCAACAGCTTGACGCCGATCAGGGGCTTGGCCAGGTCGCGCTCCAAGATCATCTGTTCCCCGTCGACGTTGTAGTACAAGGGGTCTCCGGGACCCCCACTCGCTGCCTGGCTGGGCACGTAGAACTTCATCTGGGAGATGAAGGCGTGCTCGGCCTCATCCACATAGCCGGCGACCGTCGGGGTCTTCAGCTTGGACATGCTCTTCAGGACCGGCTTGCCGGCTTCGCCATTGCCGCCGTCATCGGCCATCACCGCCACCGCCATGCCGGCGAGCAAGGCCGCGACGGCGCCATTTCGGATTGGGTATCTGTTTCGGATCTTGCGTGTGCATGGTGCCCCCATGTGATCAATGTGTTGAGCGCTCTGGCATGGCACCCCGCCACGCCCGAATCTTGAGGACTGCTCATACCTCAAGTGCAAGGTTAGGGGTCCCGGACGAGGGTGATATAGTAGGGGCTCTGATGCGGATATCGGTGTTTGTCCTATCCGCCTGCCCTGGCCCCGGGGTGAATCCCTATCTCTGGCTCGTGGCCCGCCGGCTTGGGGGTACTCTTGCAGGGCTGATCCTCATCAGGGCCCCGTCCCGACCGGCGCGGGGACCGGCCATGCCGCCCGCCGCCGGCCCGGCCTGACCGCTGGGGCGGGGTCAAGGGACGGGATGCCCGCGGTCGCGCCCCGTCGCTTGCCCGAAGCGGGTGGCTAGGGGGTAGCGAGTGTGGTCCCCAACGACTGCCTTGACACTTACCCGTGCCGCCGAGGTTGAGCTACACTGGGCTCTTCGGGCAGGTTGATTGGTTCAGGATGAGGAGGGCATGGCCCCTCCACGTCCGGGCCCAATCCCCGGCAGGAGCGGTTTCGCTGCCAGTAATCCGCGGCGCCGCGGTACGGGGCGCCTAGGCGGTTTGAGCCGCCGCATTGGATTCAAGGCCCGCATGGGCATGACTGCATCGAGGGAAGCAATGAATAAAGAAGTTGTCACCATTCTGATGGCGTCCTTGCTGATCGCGGCCTCGGGTGTCGCCCCCGCCCTGTCGGCCGCCGATGATAAGGTTGAGCCGGACGCGGCCGTCCAGGCCGTGGGGCAGGCGGACGAGCCTCAGGTTGCGGTGCCGGACACCCCGCCCGTGGCCGAACAGGCGCCGCAACCCGTCACCGGGGCCTTCGGCATACCCCTCGGAGAGCGCTTCGAACCCTGCATGGTGGCGAAGGTCATCAGCCAGGAAGAGAAGAGCTACCGCGGGCCGAACAAGGTGGAGGCGCAAGGGACCCTTTACCGGGTGGAGCCCAAGGTGCCCAACACCCTGTTCGCCACCTATGCGGTCGCTACCACGGCGGACGGTCTCATCTACGCCATTCGCGGGGATCAGGAGCCCGCGGAGCCGAGGCCGGCCTGTGAGGCGCCCAAGGCCCTGGCCGCATTCCTGACGACCAAGTACGGCAAACCCAGCTCAGTAGGCCCTGCCGGGGACTGGTACGGCTTCCGCGACCGGTTGCGCCCCAACTCCCGGAGTGTGCGGTTGCACGCAACCCGCTGCGGACGCGGCATCTATTCGATCGTCTACAGCGACGATGGGGTGCGTCTGGGGGCGTCGGCCCCCAAGCCCGAGCCCAGCGATACCTCGGGGCTGTGAGTAGGGTGGACCCGGGGGGGCATCCTCGCTCGCCACTCTCGGGTCTTGGTCTGACGGACTTCAGGCCCCTCTTCTCTGCGTGGCTGCGGCTCAACCGCTCCGTCCTGGTTGATCCGGGAGCTCCAGCTCGGAAACCGCACCGACGGCATTAACCCATCTTTGTCGGCCTTGCCCAACCTGCCACGCATTTTCAATGAGTTAGAAATTTTTCGCGGCAGGGTTGGTCACTACATTTGGGTAACCTCGACACGAGGATCGATCAGCGTCTTCGAGGCCTTGCCGGGTGGGTGGGGTAAGCCCAAGGCGTTGTAGAGGATTTGCTGGTGGAGTTCGGGCCGGGTGGCTTCCTGATTATTAACATGCCTCAGCCATTGGCTTCGACGCTATTGAGCGCGGCGCGGGACATCGTCGCTGGACAAGGGCGCGGCCGTCCCGTTCGCCAAATAGATGCATCTGCGGCTGCGGAACGACTTCGGATGTGAGGTCGGGGATACTATTCGCCGGCACACCCTGGCAAAGACGATTAACGCGGGCATCGCGTGCGCACATCGGCCTGCCGCGTCACTTCGACGTGGTCGCGGTGGCATTGGCGGGCCTGGAGACCAGCTCCGCCAACAGCAGCCCGTCCTGCCAGCTGAGTTGGTGATCGCCGGCCATCACCCGAATGCTGGCCCGCCCATTCAGAGCGGGCACGTGGCGGAGGTCCTGA
>JBFZCW010000112.1:0-2753 GCA_041307765.1 Chromatiaceae bacterium | reverse complement strand
CGTCACCGCGGCAGTTACGCCCTGCTTGTGGGTGCGGTGATCGTCGTTCCCGGTGGCCTTGACGCGACCGTCGCCGCTGAGGAAGCCATCACCCGAGTCGGATGGTTTCAAGGCGGCCCATACCATTGCCGTGAGCGCGGCCACGCCGCCAACAAGGACTGGCAAGACCATTCGCCAGGGAACGCGGTTGCCAGCGGATGCTTTCATCACCGGAGGCGATTAGCGCTGTGCCTCAGTCGAGCCTGACGCCGACGCAGTAGGTCACCGTCCGGCGACCTGCCGGTCCAGACCTTGAAGCGCTCCAGCATGTTCGGCCCGAAGCTGCTGGCAAGCGGGACGTCGCGGGCGGTAAGCGGTCTCGGGGAGCGGAGCGCCTGGTGGCGCATCGACCCCGGCACCGGGGAGACGCTGGGCATGCTCCACGGGGCCAACGGCGTGGGTGGGTCCATCACCGTGGAACAGGCCATACATATCGCAAACGTCACGGTTTCCATCCTCGTGGGCCTGGTCTGCGTGGTCTACGGCGACGGGGTGGTGAGGCTCTGCCTGGGCGGCGTAGTCGTCGGCGCCGTCGGGGCCTTTCCGTTCGCGGCGAAGATTGCCGCCCCGGCCCTGTACGGTGTGGGGATGCTCATCTGCCATGCGCTGAGTGCTAAGCATCGTCGTGGGCGGCCCTCCACCGTCGATCACACTCCGGCGCAACGCCAGCGGGCCCAGGATCTTCTGAACCTGGGGTCTCATCTAGAGGTCACCAGGGCTCCGAGCGACCCGGAGTACGAGCGGTACCGGGGGCCGATCAGTACCGAAATGTCATCCGCAGCGATCCGGGGTCCCGACCCGAGGCCCGAGCTGGCGGCGACTCACTCGGCGCCCCACTCGGCGCCCCCACCGACCTTCGGGGTCCACCTCAGGGCGGGGGGCCCGGGTGGGTTCGCCACCAAGCTGTCGCCGTCGGCGGCGATGAACTGCCGGCGTGCCTCGGGGCCGCCGGCCTTGGGGTCGGGGTTGAGATGGGCGACCCCGATCCAGCCCGGGGCCAGGGCGTCCTGGCTCGAGGCGTAGGAGCGCACGACGATGGTGTCCCCCGGCTTCACCCGGGAGGGGGAGGAGCGCAGCACCGAGAGGACCTCCATGCGGTAGAGCACCTCGGAGCGCTCCCCCTGCCCCGGGGGCATCTGTGCCTCCAGCACCTGGACCTCAAGCGCCTCCGCCGCGCCCGCCTTGGGTTCCTGCGCCGCCCGGGCGTCCCCCCACAGGACCAGGAGTACGCCCAGGGCGGCGACGGTCGCGATCCGAATCGAATGGACCTGGAACATGGCAATCTCCTCTGCAGTTGACGACAGCCACCGCGGCCTCGAGCGGGCCGTGGCGGATCTCGCTCCCAGTCTAGTCCAGGGGCCGCAGACCGGTGCCTCGCCGCCGTCCCGACTACACTGGACCCGACACCAGCGATCCAGCTCACCGGGCACCCGCCTGGAGCGGCCCCTTGGAGGCCCGGCACCATGCAAGCACAAGCCAACATGATTCCCGTTTTCGGCGAGGCCCAGGAGCGGATGCGGGCTGCCCCACCGGGCCGGCTCTTTGAGGCGCTGCGCCTCCTCGCCTTTGAGGTCGCCTGCTGCTACCGCCACCAAGAGGCGCTCCCGTTGCCCTCACTGGAGACCCCGATCAAGGCGCTGAGAGGCCGGCGATGAACGCGGTGACACCGGTCGCAATCCGAGAAGCCGATCCCTACCGCGTGGCGTCCCGCGCGGTCGCCGACGCGCTCGACACCGACCTGGAGCGTGGCCTGTCCGCCGCCGAGGCGGCCCGCCGGCTCGCCGCTGACGGACCCAACGAGCTCCTGTCGGCGGCACCGGTGCCGAAGTGGCGCAAGCTCCTGAAGCAGTTCCAGGACCCGCTGATCTACCTGCTACTGGCCGCGGTGGTGATCTCCGTGGTGGCGTGGGTGCTGGAGGGCGCTGTCGGCGTCCCGGTCGACGCTGTGGTCATCGCACTCATCGTGGTGCTCAACGCGGTCCTCGGCTACGCCCAGGAGGCGAAGGCCGCCGACGCGGTGGCCGCGCTGCGCGCGATGACCGAGGCCACGTCCACGGTGATCCGCGACGGCGAGACCGTACGGATCCCGTCCCGTGAGCTGGCCCGCGGCGACCTGCTGGTGCTGTCCGAGGGAGACAGGATCGGCGCCGACGCACGGCTGGTGCGGGCCACCGCGCTGCGGGTCCAGGAGGCCTCGCTGACCGGCGAGAGCGAGGCCGTGCACAAGACGACGGCGCCGATCCCCGCGGAGGTCGCCCTCGGTGACCGGACGAACATGGCCTACAAGGGCACCGCCGTCGCCCAGGGTGTGGGGCGGGCCCTGGTTACGCACACCGGCATGGGCACCGAGATGGGCCACATCGCGCAGATGCTGGAGACCACCCGGGAAGATCCGACCCCGTTGCAGCGGGAGATCGCTGGCCTGGGGCGGACCCTCGGCGTTGCGGTGATCGCGATTGCACTGGTCGTGGTCGTCACGACCCTGCTCCTCTCGGAGGTGCGCACCCCCTCGGACTACGTCGTGGTCCTGCTGCTCGGTGTCTCGCTGGCCGTCGCGGCCGTGCCCGAAGGCCTGCCCGCCGTGCTCTCGGTGGTGCTGGCGATGGGCGTCCAGCGGATGGCCGGGCGCAAGGCCATCGTCAAGAACCTCTCCTCGGTGGAGACCCTCGGCTCGGCCTCGGTGATCGCCTCGGACAAGACGGGCACCCTGACCC
>JBFZCW010000111.1:0-4524 GCA_041307765.1 Chromatiaceae bacterium | reverse complement strand
TGGAAAAAGATCAGGGATTCGAACAGCACGGACAGGACGATCCCCAGTGTGGTCAGGATCGCGATCGACGAGAAGGCGATCAGGACCATCATGACCGTGCGCTCAACCCGGTTGCGGGCCCGGAGTTGTGGTCCAACTCGATTGAGTGCAAGGGACATACCACCCACTGCCAGGGCCAGGACCAGGCCCCAGAGGGCAAGTTGGGCGATCTGATGCAGGCGTGCGTAGTGCTCCGCCGCCGCCATGACCTCGGGGGTGGGCTCGCCCCCGACGATGTTGCCCGTCGCCAGATTCTTTACGTCGTTGATTAGAAGGCCTAATTGCCCCTCGGACATCCCTTGGGTCATCGTCGCTGGAAGCTCGGCCTTCACCAGCGAGGTGACCACCTCGTCCTGGAGCCCCAACCACAGGCCGAGAATCAGGATCGCGGGGAGGCCAGCCCATAGGGCCGTATAGAAACCGTAGTAACCCGGCAGGGAGTGCAGGGTGCTGATGCGCGTCGGGCCGCCTGCCGAGGCGACGGCCCGCTTGCGCCCGAGGTGGTAAGCCAGGGCGAAGACCCCGAGCAAAGCGAAGAGCGGTATCCAGCTTGGCATCGGTCGATCCTGGGTGGATGTCAGGGGCCGGCGACCCAAGTGGGCCGCCGCGGGGGGTGAACCGCTCAGACCGTAGTGTAACGGCCTAATGCGCCGGTTTGGTCATGAGGGTCATTGCCTTGGCGGCTGCGGTCACCTTGGCACGCTCGGCCTTGGGCAACGCGATCAGACCCTTGTCGGCCAGGTAGCCCTCCTCGCCAAACGCCTTGTCATTGGTGAACTCGGCGACGAACTCGGCGATTCCGGGGATGGTCCCGACGTGACCCTTTTTCACGTAGAAGTAGAGCGAGCGCGAGACCGGGTATTGACCCGAGGCGATCGCATCGTAGGTCGGGACCACGCCGGCGATCTTGGAGCCCTGGATCTTATTGGAGTTTTGATCCAGGAAGCTGTAGCCGAAGATGCCCAAGGCATTGGGGTTGGCAACCAGCTTGTTGACGATCAGGTTGTCGTTTTCGCCCGCCTCGATATAGACGCCATCCTCACGGATACCGTGGCAGACCGCCTTGTGCTTCTTCTCGTCGGTCTTCTTCAGAGCCTTGATCGAAGCAATGGCGTCACAGCCGCCCTCCATGGCCAGCTCGACGAAGGCGTCGCGGGTGCCGGAGGTGGGGGGCGGGCCCAGGACCTCGATCTTGGCATCCGGCAGGGCCGGGTTCACCTCCTTCCAGGTCTTGTACGGGTTGGCCACCAGGGTGTCGCCGCCCTTGGGGTCCGGCACCGTCTTGGCCAGGGCCAGCCAGACATCCTTCAGGGTCAGATCGAACTGCTTGGCGGACTTGGCGTTGGCGATGGCGATGCCGTCGAAGCCGATCTTGACCTCGACGATCTCCTTGACGCCCTTCTCCTGGCAGCCGTCGAACTCGGATGCCTTCATGGCGCGAGAGGCGTTGGTGATGTCCGGATAGTCGACGCCCACGCCGGAGCAGAACAGCTTCATGCCGCCGCCGGTGCCGGTGGACTCGACCTTGGGGGTCTTGAACTTGCCGGAGCGGCCGAAGTTCTCGGCCACGGCGGTGGAGAACGGGAAGACGGTGGACGACCCGACGATGGAGATCGCATCGCGGGCCAGGGCCTGGACGGAGAAGGAGGCCGTCAGCACGACGGCGGCAGCAGCGAAGGTCTTGCGCATAGTCAACCTCAACTCAGTTGTGGGGGGATAGCCGACCGCGGCATTCTGCCCCCTAAGCGTTGACATTATGTGACGCAATTATGACATTTCGGTGACGAGAGGTCCCCTTTGCAGCTATCGCAGGGTACTCAGGCTGCGCACAAACCCCATCGTGGCATTGAAGAAGTCGGCCTCCCGGTGGGACGAACAGTAGTCCCGTACCTGGCGCATGGCACCATCGATGCCGGCCCCGCGCAGAACGTCGTCGCCAGTGGCCAGGTTCAGAGCGGACACGAAGCCCGAGAGCCAGTCCTGATAGCGGCTGTACTCGGCGATGTCGTTTTCCACCCCTTGGTCCCAGCCCTTGGCGGTGGCGAGAAACGACTCGCACCCCTTGACCCCAAGCCCCCACAACGGCGGGGCCGCCTGGACAGAGGCCGCTGACAGGGCGACCAAAAGGGCCCCACCGCGCCAGGAAGACCATCGCAGGGGCCGGCGCCTTGGCCGAGCCGGGGCTGGGGTCTGAACTCTCATAGGCTGAATCCTAGGTTTGCTGGTTGCGCCGCCCGCGCTATGCTGCTGCGATTTGCTCAGGCAAAGTAGGCCATGCGCGTCTTGATGATCTCCGACGTCTACTTTCCCCGGATCAACGGGGTGTCGACGTCCATTCAGACTTTCGCCAGGGAGCTGGTGGCCGCGGGTCAGGAGGTCACCCTGATCGCGCCGGACTATGGCCGCTCGTCTCCCGAGCCCTTCGAGGTGCTGCGCATCCCCTCACTGTACCTGCCGCTGGACCCGGAGGACCGCATCCTGCGCCCCGGTCGGCTGAAACGGCACCGCGCCCGCCTGGCGGCCATGGGGTTCGATCTGCTGCACATCCACACGCCCTTTGTGGCGCACTACGTGGGGACGGCCCTGGCGCGACGGCTCCGAGTCCCGGTGATCGAGTCGTATCATACCTTCTTCGAGCAATACCTGGACAAGTACGTCCCCCTGGTCCCCTCGGCCTGGCTGCGGCTCGCCGCACGCCGCTTCTCGGCGGCCCAGTGCAACGCCGTTGACGCCCTGGCCGTCCCCTCCCACGCGATGCTGGAGATTCTCCAATCCTATGGGGTCAAGGTCCCGGCGCGGGTCGTCCCGACGGGCATCGAGCTCGATCAGTTCGGGTCCGGGGATGGCGAGCGCTTCCGCCGCCAGCACGGCATCCGTTCGGACCGCCCCGTCCTGGTCCACGTGGGGAGGCTCGCCTTTGAAAAGAACATCGAGTTCCTCCTGCGCGTGATGACCCGTGTGGTACCTCGATTCCCGGGCCTGCTGCTGGTCATCGCAGGCGAGGGTCCGGCGCGGCGCTCCCTGGAGGCCCTCACCAACCAGCTCGGTCTAAGCGAAAGCGTTACCTTCCTCGGCTATCTGGACCGCGAGGGCCCGCTGGAGGACTGTTACAGCGCCGGGGACGCCTTCATCTTCGCCTCCCGCACCGAGACCCAAGGGCTGGTCCTGCTGGAGTCGATGGCCCTGGGGGTCCCTGTGATCTCCACCGCAGTGATGGGCACCCGGGAGGTCCTGGCCGGCGGGCGTGGATGTCTCATCGCGGAGGACGACGAATCCCATTTCGCGTCCCAGGTGATCCGCCTCCTCAGTGATCCGGAGCTGCGCCGCCGCCTGAGCGACGAGGCGCGGGCCTATGCCAGAGAGTGGTCCGCCCCGGCGCTGGCCGCGCGCATGCTCGACTTTTACAGGGATGTAACGGCACGCAAGAGGCTCGGGCCCCGCACCTGATCGGCCGACCGCCACTGCACCCGGGCACATGATTGTCCCCAGTCGGTCGCCCTTTTTTGGGATAATGCGGGAGCCCGCCCGATCTCATCCGACGGAGTGCCCCATGCGCCCACACCGGCGCAGCCCAGCCGCCGTTGGCCGCCGTGCATCCAGGCCCTCTGGGTACCACAGGTCTTCCGGGACCCCGCGGGTCCGAATCACCTACAACAGCCACCTAGGCCTCCCCGGCTGGAGTCACGCAGTGCCTGCCATGAGACCCTATGGACGCCCGAACGGGGCTCTGGCCCTCGCCGGCTTCTGGCTCGCCCTCGCCCTCGCCCTCGCGCTCGCCAGGCCTGGCGATACCCGCGCGGCCGGTTTGCCGGCCGACGCACCTGGATGCACCGAACCCTTAGCCTTGCCGCGCTTCGAGGGCGCGCGCATCCTCGGCTGCCAGTCGGGCGAAGCCGACGAAGCGATCCTGCCCCTGGCCGCCTGGAACGCGGATCCGGACGTCAGCTTCTGGGAAAGCTCCGTCCGCTTGGAGGGCCGACGCGCCCGCGTCCTCTATGCCATCCCTCCGGGACGAAGCTCCAATGAAGTGATACGCACCTACCGCAAGGTCCTGACAGACCTCGGGTATGAGGTCCTGTTCGAGTGTGCCGGATTCAACTCCTGCGGGGCCGGGGTCGATGCCGTCTACTCCAACGATGCCTACGGAAAACGCCTGGCGACGCCTCCGGCGGCGGCCGGCGCCTTCGCCGAGGACACGGTGCGCGAGCCGCGCATCCTGGTGGCCAAAGGAGCGGCAAACGACCGCAGCGCCTATGTCTTCGTCTTTGCTGCCCATCAGGATAATCGCGCCGCTCCCGAGGTGGGCAAAGCAGCCGCCGTCTTCGTGGAGGAAGTCGTCAGCCAGGGGCCGGAACAGCACCTGCTCCTGCTCAGGGCCGACGAGCTGGCCCAGGGGATCGAGCTGGACGGCCACGTACCGATCTATGGGATTTACTTCGACCCAAGTCTGTCGGAGATCAAACCCGAGTCCCATGAGCAACTGGA
>JBFZCW010000110.1:0-6909 GCA_041307765.1 Chromatiaceae bacterium | reverse complement strand
ACAGAGTCCCTCAAGGCTGGTGTCGAAGTGGTGTACACCGCCGAGCCGAAGCTCGACGGCCTGGCAGTGAGCATCCGTTACCAGAACAGTATCCTGGTTCAGGCCGCAACCCGCGGCGATGGCAGGACAGGCGAGGATATCACCCAGAACGTGCGCACCATCCAGAGCGTCCCCCTGCGTCTTCTCGGGCCGGACTGTCCGGCCGTGATCGAGGTTCGCGGCGAGGTCTACATGAACCACGCTGGCTTCGAGCGGCTCAACTCGGATGCCCGTCGCCGCGGGGACGAGCCCTTCGCGAATCCGCGCAATGCCGCCGCCGGCAGCCTCCGCCAGCTGGACCCGCGCATCACCGCCGGGCGTCCGCTGACCTTCTGTTGTTATGGCTGGGGCGAGACCTCCGACCCTCCCGGTGACAGCCAATTCGCGATGATTCAGCGCATCGCTGCCTGGGGGATGCCAATCTCCCGGGACCTTCGTCAGGTCACGGGCCTGGATGCCTGTCGAGCCTATTTCGATGACCTAGGGCGTCGCCGCGACGCCCTGGGCTACGACATCGACGGCGTTGTCTTCAAGGTGGACCGCTTGGCCGATCAGTCCGCTTTGGGCGCCACGGCCCACCACCCCCGATGGGCTGTGGCGCGCAAGTTCCCGCCCCAGGAGGCGCTCACGGTCGTGGAGGCGGTGGAATTTCAGGTCGGGCGCACAGGGGCCGTGACCCCGGTGGCCCGGCTCAAGCCGGTCCAGGTGGGCGGCGTCACCGTCTCCAACGCGACCCTACACAATATGGACGAGGTGCGGCGCAAGGATGTGCGGGTAGGGGACACGGTCTACGTGCGTCGGGCAGGGGACGTGATCCCGGAGGTGGTTCGCGTCCTGGCAGAGCGCCGCCCGCCCGAGGCCGTCCCGGTGGAGCTGCCTAGCCAGTGCCCGGTCTGCGGGTCCGACGTGGTCCGGGGAGAGGGGGAGGTTGTGGCGCGTTGTTCTGCGGGGCTCTACTGCCCTGCCCAGCGGAAGGAGGCCATCCGCCACTTCGCCTCTCGGCGGGCCCTGGACATCGAGGGCCTGGGCGACAAGCTCGTGGATCAGCTCGTCGAGCGCGGCCTGATCCGCGATCCGGCGGATCTGTTCGCCCTGGACGAGGCGACCCTGGCCGGCCTGGAGCGCATGGGAGAGAAGTCCGCCCGCAACCTGCGCGCTGCCCTGGACAAGGCCAAGTCGACGACCTTCGCGCGTTTCATCTTCGCCCTGGGCATCCGCGAGGTGGGAGAGGCGACCGCCCTGGCCCTGGCCGGGCGTTTTGCGGGGCTGGACGAACTCATGGCCGCCCGGGAGTCGGACTTCGTCCGGGAGGCAGGGGTGAAGGGCATCGGGGCGGGCACCGCGGCGGCAATCGATGCCTATCTGGCCGCCAACCCTGACTTGGCGTTTCCCGATGGGCTGGCGCAGGGGCTGTCGGAGGCTGGGATCCGTGGCCTGGGGCGGTCCGGAGCCGAGCGCCTCGTGCAGGTCTATCCGTCGCTGGAAGTGCTGCGCGCAGCGGACCCGCAGTCCGTTCCTTACCGCAAGGAGTCGCTGGTAGAGGGGGTCGGCCCCGTGGTGGCAGGTCACATTGTCAGCTTTTTTCGGCAGCCGCATAACCTGGAGGTGATTGCGAAGCTGCGTGCCGCGGGGATTGACTGGGAGACGCCAATGCCGGCATCGACAGAGACGACGACCAAGGCATCTGGGGTTTCTGGCAAGACATTCGTCATCACCGGCACCCTGAGCCGCCCAAGGGACGCCATCAAGGCCGATCTGCTGTCCCGTGGGGCCAAGGTGACGGGCAGCGTGTCCGGGCACACCGACTACCTGATTGCGGGGGAAGACCCAGGCTCCAAGCTGGTCAGGGCCAGGGAATTGGAGGTTCAGGTACTGGACGAACGGGGACTTGCGGACCTTCTCGGACCCTGATGCCGGGTTCGGTGGGTGCCGCGGCCCGACTGTCAGTGTAATCGGGCCGTTTCGGCCCCATTTGGTCCCGTGGAGGTGTCCCCGGGTCGCCTTGCAGGCCGATCCGGAACTGAAACAACCTCTGTCCAAATTCCCCGGTATTCTTTAGGCTTCGCGCGGTTGACGCTAGCAGGGCGGATGCTGCGGTCCAGCCAATCCGTACCTCATCCCTTCAATACAGGCCAATACCATGTCAGACCTCTCCGTCGAACAACGCATCCTCATCGCCATGCGCAAGACGCTTGGCGCCATCATCAAAGACGTCACACCGCCCGCCGGCATGCGTCACCCCTTCTCCGACGCGACCATGGAAGACGTGCGCCAGTGTCTCGCGCTGATCTCGGCGCGGGAGAAGGAGTTGGCTGACGCCCAGGGCCGCGGCGGGGAGCGACCCTATTACGCCGATGAGCCGCAGAAGGCCCAGGTGGTGCCGATCGCGGGCATCGGTAGAGGCGGACGGCGTGAGACGGAGTGAGGCCATGAGCCGAACCTGGAAGCTGGCCCCGGGCCGTGTGGGGGCCGTCGGCTTCATCCTGGTTGCCCTGGGACTGGCCTGGCCCGCCCCCCCGGTGCAAGCATTCCAGTGGCCGTCCCGGGAAGCCCAACCCGAGGCCCCGCATTGGGGTTACGCGGGAGAGCACGATCCGGCGCACTGGGGCGACTTGTCGGCGGAGTTCGCCACTTGCAAGGAGGGCAAGACCCAGTCGCCCATCGACATCCGGTATGGGCAGCGCATGGACTATCAGCCCTTGTCCTTCCAATACCGCAGCGACACCCTGGCGGTAACCAATGACGGCCATAGCATCCGGGTCGACTCCGGCCCCGGCAGCTTCCTGATGGCCAACGGCCGCGAGTACGCCCTGCAGCAGTACCACTTCCACACTCCCAGCGAGCACCGCATCCAGGGCGCCCGGGCTGACATGGAGCTACACCTGGTCCACCGTGACGCCCAAGGCCGCATCGCCGTGGTCGCGGTGCTGATGAATGGCGGCCGCCGGATCAACAGCACCTTGAAACGTATCGCAGACGCTCTGCCGCGTATTGCCGGGGAGAGCTTCTACGGCCGCCAGGTGGCCACCAACCCGCTATTTCTCCTGCCGCCCGAGCGCAGCTATTTCTCCTACCCTGGGTCTCTGACGACGCCCCCCTGCACCGAGGGTGTGGACTGGTTCGTCATGGCCGAGCCGGTGGAGGTGGATGCCGCCCTTGTTGCCCGCTTCCGTCAGGCGATGGGGGCCAACGCGCGCCCGGTACAGCCGGACAACGCCCGGCCGGTGCTGCGTTTCTCGCGGCGGTAGATCCTCCATCGCTTCAGCATTGGGGGATGGCAGTCAAAAATCCGTGTAGGGCAGAACCCATGGACCGGTGATAGCATCGCTGCCCCGCCAGCGGGGCCGGATTCGCCCCCAGCACCCGAGGGACCTGCCCATGTATGCAACTCCCGAAACCGATGACGGCTGGGTTACGGCTCTGCGCGGGCGAGACGGCGACGCCCTTGTGGTCGATGCCCGCTTCGCCCTCCCCGCACCCTTCCGCAGTCTGGTCCGTGGCCGCGAGTCCGAGCTGTTGTTCGCGGCGCGCAGCCGTCTGGCCCGGCTCGGTATCAACATCACGCCCCTCGACGAGCCCCAGTTCAACGGTCGTTATTGCAATCTGCGACTCTCCGTGGTCGCCGCCATCCGCGCCTACGGCATGGCCGAGCACTTGGACCGCTTGGTGGTGCCAGGCTTGAGGGTAGGTCGCCTGGTGTTCTGCCCCAAGGCCAGCCGGCTCGGTTCCACCGAGATCCACGACCTGATCCGTGACAACCAGCTCCAGGTGCCCGCGGGCTTCTCACTGAACGCGAACGGCTACCTGATCCTGCGTCCCCAGCAGCAGATCTTCCGCTTTTCCCATCAGCTCACGCCCCAGGAGGTCACCGCCATCGTCAATCACGCGGACGGGAAGGACCTCCTGAACCGGCTGCAGATTCGCGAGCGGGTCGACAACATCGAGCTGGCCCCCAATGACGGCCTAGTGACCGCCTGCACCATGTTCCTGCATCGCCATTACGTGGTGCTTCAGAACCTGGACGACTCCCTGGGTTTCCATCTCCAGGCGACGGTGCTGGACCCGGTCTCGACCCGCGGGACAAACATCTATCTGGAATTTATCAACCGCTCGGATCAGCTCATCGTGAATCCCACGGTGGCCGCCACCGTCCACGAGGCCATGCGCCTCACCCCGGAGCGCCGCTACTGGCACGGCGGTCCGGCCGCCTCAGCGGGCGACGCATCGGAGGACGGCGACCGCCTGATCCAGGTGTTCGACCGCCTGGAGGGTGCACCTGTCCTGGGGGGCGCATCCCATCGCCTGATGGCCGCGTGCATCAGGCCCCAGGACCTGCTTGCGGGTGCCAACCCGGACTTTGTCTGGGCGCGCCCGGATGCCCCCGCTAGCCCTACGTTCGAGGCCGATGGCGCCTGGCCCGATGGCGACTCTGCCCAGGACGCCGATTCCGACGGTCAGGCCGCCGCGATGCTCGGCACCCTGCCGGACGGGACCGGTGCCACCCTGCTTCTGGGTTATTTCCCGAACCTCATCGAGCATACCGAGATTTGCGCCGCGGCCCTGCGGCGCAAGGTGGCGCGGATCATCTTCCGCCGTGCTTCCTTCGAGCACGGGGTCTTCCTGTCGGACCGCGACCACGGCCGACTGGCGGACTACGAGGGGCTCGGCCTCGAGGTCTTCTGGTGCAACGAGGCCCGGGGCCATGTGGTGCGCCACGTCTTTCGCGGCCTGCGCGGCTACTTCACCGCCCCCGACAAGGTGGATCGCTTCCGCTCCACCCTGGTTTTCGCCATCTACGGATCCATCAAACCCCTGAGCGAGCCCGAGATCGCCTGCGCCGAGCGCCTCATCGAGAACCTGCTCGGGCTCTTCGGCAGCGACATCGGCATCCTAACCGGCGGCGGCCCCGGCTCCATGCAGCAGGTCACCAACACGGCCCACCGCCTTGGGCTCATGGTCGGGTCCAGCTTCATCGAGACCCAGGACCAGGAGACCAACAAGTCCGCGGACTTCTACCAAACCTTCCAGGCGCGGAGCCGTCAATCCCGCCAGCGCTGGTTCGAGATCGCCAGTTTCCACATCTTTCTGGTGGGCGGGGTGGGAACCTTGGAGGAGATCGGCCTCACCCTGACGGACATGAAGCTCGGCGTGATCGAGGCGAGCCCGGTGGTCTTCCTCGACAGCTCCGGCGGCGACTTCTACTGGGACGGGTTGCGCTCGCAGCTCGCGCGCATGGTCCGCGAGCGGCGCATGCCGGAATGGCTGAACGACAACATCCTCATGACCTCTGACCCCGACGAGGTCCCCCGCTTCTACAAGAAGGCGCTGCGCCTAGGCTGACCTGCAAGGTCAGCGCCGCGGCCGGACACAGAGCGAGGAGACACAGACCTTGGGCAATCAGCTCGATCAGCCACCCCGGCGGGAGGTCGTCACGGGCGTCATCCTGGCGGGGGGGCAGGCACGCCGAATGGGCGGGCGAGACAAGGGGTTGGTGAGTTTTCGCGGCCGACCACTGGTGGACTGGGTGATCGCGGGACTGAGACCTCAGGTGGCGGTCTTGGCCATCAATGCCAACCGAAACCAGCAGGCCTATGCGGCGTTCGGTTATCCCGTCATCCCCGACCAGATCGAGGGCTTCCAGGGCCCGCTCGCAGGGTTTGCCAGCGCGATGGCGGCGGCGGATACCCCGTGGATCGTCACTGTCCCCTGCGACGGGCCCTTCCTGGCCCCTGACCTGGTGGAGCGCTTGTGTGCAGCCCTTGTAAGGGCCGGCGCCGAGGTCGCCGTGGCCACCGACGGCCAGCGGATCCAGCCAGTCTACGCCCTGCTCCCGGTGGCCCTGGCGCCGAGTTTGCACGCCTGCCTCGCAGCGGGCGAACGCAAAGTTGACCTCTGGTATGCCCGACACCAGGTGGCGCTGACCGATTTCAGCGACCGGCCCGAGAGCTTCGCCAATATCAACTCCGAGGCGGACCTCGCCCGCGTGGGAGAGGAGGTCCTGCCTTGAGCCTAAGCTGCCCCGTCCCCCTGCTTGGCATCTGTGCTTACAGCGGCACCGGGAAGACGACCCTCCTCAGCCGGCTCGTCCCCCTTTTGAAGGAGAAGGGGTTGCGCCTGGCCTTGCTCAAGCATGCCCACCACGGTTTCGATATCGATCAGCCGGGCAAGGACACCTATGAGCTGCGCAAGGCGGGAGCCGACCAAGTGCTGATCGCATCCCGCCACCGCATGGCGCTGATCAAGGAGTGCTCTGGATCGTCCCGGGAGCCCCACCTCTTCGACCTTCTGCCCTACGTGGACATGCGCGACCTGGACCTGATACTGGCGGAGGGCTTCAAGCACGAAGCCATCCCCAAGATCGAGCTCTACCGTCCCTCCCTGGGCCGGCCCCTGATCCATGCGGCAGACCCCGACGTGATCGCCGTCGCGACCGATGCCCACTTCCCGCTGGCTCGGGACCTGCCGGTCCTGGACCTCAACCGCCCAGAGGAGATCCTGGGGTTCGTGCTCGCGTGGCTATCGGACCGGCGTGCGTTAGCCGCCGCAGGCTGAGAGCCCTGTTGGACGCCGTTCACACCCAGGCGCTGGACCCAAGTCCCCGACCTGGCCGGCGAGCGCTCACTGGGCCACCAGCTCGATGCGCCGGTTCATGCCTCGGCCTTCCTCGGCGGTATTGGGGGCGGTGGGGGCCAGACTGGCGATGCCATGGGGGCTCAGGCGTGTCGGGGCGATCCCGGAGTCGCGGATGAGGGCGGCCACCACCGCCTCCGCCCTGCGCCGGGATAGGTCGAGGTTGTGCGCCAGGGCTCCCTGGTTGTCGGTATGGCCAACGACATAGAGCGCCAGCTCCGGCCGGTCCCTCAATAGCCT
>JBFZCW010000109.1:0-19251 GCA_041307765.1 Chromatiaceae bacterium | reverse complement strand
CCGGGGATTGAGCCCGCCGACTGGGCCGGCGGACTGGGCGGGCCGGATCGCGGCAGCGGCGGTCGGCGCGCGGATCATGCTGCCTGCGCCGCCCGCGATCAACCCGGCCGCGCCAAGGAGGCTGCCCGGGCTCGCCATTCGGCTTGCGCTTTGGCAGCATGGGACCCGACCACGACCCCCACGATCCGACCTAAACCCCATGCGCGTCCTGCTCGTCGAAGACGACCCTCAGCTCTCCGCCTTTTTGCTCAAAGCCCTGCGCGAGGTGGGCGCGGTCGCCGATCACGCGGGGGATGGGCGCGAGGGGCTCTTTCTCGCCGCCGGGGGTGGCTACGACGTCCTGATCCTGGACCGTATGCTTCCGAAGCTCGACGGCCTGGCCATCCTGCGCACCCTGCGGGCCTCTGGGGATGCCACCCCGGTTCTGGTCCTCAGCGCGCTCGGCGAGGTGGAGGACCGGGTCGCCGGCCTGCGCGCCGGGGGCGACGACTACCTGGTCAAGCCCTTCGCCTTCTCGGAGCTGCACGCCCGGCTGGAGGCCCTGGTCCGGCGGCGCGCCGGGGAGGCACCCGCAACCCGACTTCAGGTGGCCGACCTGGAACTGGACGTCCTCTCCCGCGAGGTCCGCCGTGCCGGCACGCCCATCGCGCTGCAACCCCGAGAGTTCCGCCTTCTGGAGTATCTGATGCGCCGCGCCGGCCAGGTGGTGACCCGCACCATGCTCCTCGAGCACGTCTGGGACTACCATTTCGACCCCCAGACGAACGTCATCGACGTCCACATCAGCCGCCTGCGTGCCAAGATCGACAAGGGCTTCGATCCGCCTCTCCTGCACACGGTCCGCGGGGCGGGCTACATCCTGCGGGGCTGATCGTCCCATGCGCCTCGCCCGGACCCTGAAGAGCTCCAGCTTCCGCGTCGCACTGCTCTACATGGCCTTGATGGGGACCTCCATGGTCGCCCTGCTCGCCTTCATTCATTGGTCCACCGCGGGTTACATGGCGCGCCAACTGGACCAGACCATCGAGGCCGAGGTCGAGGGCCTGGCGGAGCAGTACCGCACCGGGGGGCTCGTCGCCCTCGCCACGGCCCTCACCCTGCGCGTCGACCGCAGCGCCGACGGGGCCGGGGTCTATTTGCTTGCGGGAGACGACCTGACCCCTGTGGTGGGCAACCTCGATCGCTGGCCGCAGGTCGCGCCTGACGCCCAGGGCTGGGTCCGCTTCGATCTGCGCGGCCGCGGCACCACCGGCCGGGAGACCCATGCGGCGCGCGCCAAGACATTTCGCCTGCAGGGTGACCTGCACCTCTTGGTGGGGCGCGACGTGCGCGACCTGGAAGCAACCCTGGGTCTCATCCGCAGCGCCCTGGGCTGGGGGTCTGGCCTCGCGGCCACCCTGGCTGTCCTCGGCGGCTGGCTCATGAGCGCGGGGGTGGTGCGCCGCATCGAGGCCATCGCGCGCACCAGCCGCGAGATCATGCACGGCGACCTCAGCCGCCGCGTGCCGACCGACGGCTCCGGCGACGACTTCGACCAGCTCGCGGACGGTCTCAACCGGATGCTCGATCGCATCGTGGAGCTGATGGATCGGGTGCGGCAGGTGTCGGACAGCATCGCCCATGATCTGCGCACGCCCCTGACGCGGCTTCGCACCAAGTTAGACGGACTGCACGGGACGGATGACCCGGCCGCTCAGTCGGCCCTCGATTCGGCCGTGGCCGATGCCGACGAGCTGCTGGCCACCTTCAATGCCCTGCTGCGCATCTCCCGCATCGAGGCCAGCGGTCGGCAGGCCGACCTGGCGCCGGTGGATCTGGCCCTCCTGGCTCGCGACGTCGCCGAGCTCTATGAGCCTTTGGCCGGCGATCGAGGCCAGTCCCTCAGAGTATCCGCGGCGGGTCCGCTATGGGTACAGGGGGACCGCGACCTGCTGTTCCAGGCCCTGGCCAACCTGGTGGACAACGCCGTCAAATACACCCCCCCTGGGGGCACCATCGGGGTCGCGGCCGAATGCGACGGCCAGGTCGCCAGGGTCGCCGTGTCGGACGTCGGCCCCGGCATCCCGGCCGAGCTGCGCGAACGGGTCTTCGAGCGATTCTTCCGCGGCGATGCCAGCCGTTCCACCCCGGGGAGCGGCCTTGGGCTCAGCCTGGTACAGGCTGTGGCTCAGCTCCACGGGGCGCGCATCGACACGAGCGACAACGACCCCGGCTTGCGGATTGCGCTTTGCATCCCCCTCCAGTCTCGCGGCGAGGGACCTGCTGGCCCTAAAGAAGGCGTCGGTCGCGCTTGATGACTTCGGTGACCCGATCGACCCAGGCCGTCCGGCCGACCATCTGCGCCACAGCCCGCCTGCTTGCGGCCGCCTTGTGCTCCCTCGCCGTCACCGGCTGCGCCGATCTGTCCTACTACTGGCAAGCGGCCGGCGGTCAATTCGACCTCTGGCGGCGATCACGCCCCATCGAAGGCTGGCTGACCGACCCAACCACGGGCGACACGCTCAAGACCCGGCTTCGGCGGGTCGGTGAGATGCGCACTTTCGCCAGCCAGGAGCTGGGGTTGCCGGACAACGGCAGCTACCGCAGCTTTGCCGCCGTGCAACGGCCTTTCCTGGTTTGGAATGTCTTCGCAGCACCGGAGCTCTCCCTAACCGCCAAGGAGTGGTGCTTTCCCGTCGCGGGGTGTGTGAGCTACCGCGGCTATTTCGCCGAGGCTCCGGCCAGGACCCTCGCCCAGAAGCTGGCCGATGACGGTTACGACACCTACGTCGGTGGTGTGCCGGCCTATTCGACCCTGGGCTGGTTCGAGGACCCAGTGCCGAGCACGGTCATCGCCTATCCGGACACCGATCTCGCCCGACTGATCTTCCACGAGCTGGCGCACCAAGTGGTCTATGTCCCGGGCGATACCACCTTCAACGAGTCCTTTGCCACCGCCGTGGAGCGCGAGGGGGCTCGGCGCTGGGCCATGGCCCATGGCTCCGCCGCGGACCTGAATACGCTGGACCAGAAGCTGGTTCGGGAGGGCCAATTCACCGCGCTGGTGCTCACCACCCGGGCCCGCCTCGCCGAGGTCTACGCCGGCCCCGGCGATGAACCGGCAAAGCGCGCCGCCAAGCAATGCATCATCGATAGCCTGCGCGCCCAGTACGCTCGGCTGGAGGCGGATTGGGGCCCCCAGAGCCGATATTCCAAGTGGTTCGCGGGCCCGCTCAACAACGCCCAGATCGCCTCGGTCGCTGCCGACACCGAGCGGCTGCCAGCCTTCAACGCCCTCCTGGCGCAGAATCAGGGTGACCTGAGGCGCTTTTTCAGGGAGGTCCGCAGCCTGACCCGATTGCCAAGACCCGAGCGCGAGCGCCGGCTGGAGGCCCTCTCAGATACACCACCGAAACGTCACTCGCCGATGGCCTGGGCCGCGAAGGAGCCCATTCAAACGGGTGAATTTGGCGCGGCTCCGCGCGAACTTGCGGTTTACCGCGCCGCGACTTGCCATTAGACTGCGCGGTCCTTCAAGCCTGACCTTACCCCCCGCGGAGGCCCCCTTGGGCGGCGCACCGGACCTACGCTTCTCCATTCAGCCAGGCGGCTGCCTCCGCGGTTCGCTGCAAATCCCGGGGGACAAGTCCATCTCCCACCGCTCGATCATGCTCGGGGCCCTGGCCGAGGGCGACACGCGCATCAGCGGCTTCCTGGAGGGCGAGGATGCCCTGGCCACCCTGGCCGCTTTCCGCCGCATGGGCGTGGCCATCGAGGGGCCGGAGGATGGGCGGGTGCTGGTCCGAGGCGTTGGACTGCACGGCCTTCGCGAACCCGATGGCCCACTGGACATGGGCAATTCCGGAACCTCCATGCGCCTGCTTTGCGGCCTGCTGGCAGGCCAGCGCTTTCCGGTCACCCTGGTCGGAGACCCCTCCCTGACCCGCCGCCCCATGCGCCGGGTGACCGAGCCATTGGGGCGTATGGGCGCCTTGATCGAGACCAGCCCTGAAGGTACGGCACCGCTGCACATTCGCCCGAGCCCAGGGCTCAAGGGCATCGACTACGCCATGCCCGTGGCCAGCGCCCAAGTCAAGTCCAGCTTGCTGCTCGCCGGGCTCTACGCGGAGGGCGAGACCTGCGTGACCGAGCCGGCCCCCGCCAGGGACCACACCGAGCGCATGCTCCATGGCTTCGGTTACCGGCTGCGGACGGCGTCGGGACGGACCTGCCTGACGGGGGGCGGACGCCTGACCGGCATGGACCTGGAGATCCCCGGGGACATCTCCTCGGCCGCCTTCTTCCTGGTTGGAGCCAGTATCGCCGAGGGGTCTGACCTGACCCTGACCAACGTCGGTATGAACCCGACGCGCATCGGCATCGTCAATATCCTGCGTGCGATGGGGGCTCATATCGAGGTCGGCAACTGGCGCGAGGCGGGCCGTGAGCCGGTGGCAGACCTGCGGGTGCGTTGGGCGCCCCTGAGCGGCATCCGCATCCCCGAGGACCAGGTGCCGCTCGCCATCGACGAGTTTCCAGCCCTGTTCGTCGCCGCTGCCTTCGCCCAGGGGGAGACGGTGCTCACCGGCGCCGAGGAGCTCCGGGTCAAGGAGAGCGACCGTATCCAGGTCATGGCCGATGGGCTGGCCACCCTTGGGATCGAGGTCGAACCCAGGCCGGACGGGATCCGCATCCGTGGCGCCGGTGTCGGCGCCATGCTCGGCGCGACGCGCAGCGCAATCGAGGTGGACAGCCACGGGGATCACCGCGTCGCCATGTCGTTTGCCATTGCCGCCCTACGCACCCTGGGGCCCATCGCCATACGCGACTGCGCCAACGTCAATACCTCCTTCCCTGGCTTTGCCGCCCTGGCCCGGAGCGCGGGCCTCGCCATTGACGAGCACCACCCGTGACCGCGGCTCCCGTGATCACCATCGACGGTCCCTCGGGCACCGGCAAGGGAACCATCGCCGCCCTGGTGGCGGAGCGCCTGGGTTGGCACATCCTGGACAGCGGGGCTCTCTACCGGGTCCTGGGTCTCGCCGCCCAGCGCGCGGGGGTAGACCTCGACGACGGCGAGGAGTTGACGCGGCTTGCCGCCGACCTGCCCCTGACCTTTGCGGGGACCCGCGTCCTCCTGGCGGGCGATGACGTGTCGGACGCCATCCGCAGCGAGGCTGCGGGCATGGCCGCCTCCCGGGTCGCAGTCCATGGGCCGGTGCGCACCGCACTCCTTGACTGGCAGCGTACTGCGGCCCGCCCACCCGGCCTGGTTGCGGACGGGCGCGATATGGGGACCGTGGTCTTCCCGGACGCCTTGGTCAAGATCTTCCTCACCGCAAGTGCCGAGGAGCGCGCACTGCGCCGGTATAAACAGTTGAAAGGCAAAGGAATGGATGCTAGCCTTGCGGACTTGCTGACGGAGATACGCGCGCGCGACGAGCGCGACAGCCAACGTGCAGTAGCCCCGTTGCGGGCGGCCGAAGGGTCGTTCGAGCTGGATACCACGGCACTCAGCATCCAAGAGGTTTGCGACCTCGTCCTGGCGGCGGTAAAGCGCGGCGCCCCAGGCCAGGTCGGGTAGCCTCTGGTCCCCAGCCCTGCCCAAGGCGGTCGCTGGTCGAGCCAAATCGGGGGTCTGCGGGTGGTCCGTGGACCGATCCATCAATTAACCCCTTGTCCCGCAAGGGCCGAGGTCCCCTCCGCGTCAGGTAACCAGATAACCCCATGACCGAAAGTTTTGCCGATCTCTTTGAGCAGAGTCTGACCAACACCCAGCTTCAGCCGGGCACAATCGTCAACGGTACAGTAGTGGCCATCACCGCGGACTCCGTCGTCGTCGACGCCGGACTCAAGTCCGAGGGCGTCATCCCCAGGAGCCAGTTCATCGGCCTCGACGGCCAGATCGAGGTCGCCGTCGGCGACACCGTTGCAGTGGCCCTCGACGCGGTGGAGGACGGCTTCGGCGTCACCCGTCTGTCGCGCGAGAAGGCCAAGCGCTTCGCCGCCTGGGACTACCTGGAGAAGGCCTTCGAAGCCGGAGAGACCGTCAGGGGCCTCATCAACGGCAAGGTCAAGGGGGGCTTTACCGTCGAGCTCGACACCGTACGGGCCTTCCTGCCCGGCTCCCTGGTAGATGTGCGCCCGGTACGCGACACCACCCACCTGGAAGGCAAGGAGCAGGAGTTCAAAGTCATCAAGCTCGACCGCAAGCGCAACAATGTGGTGGTGTCGCGCCGTGCCGTGGTCGAAGAGGAGTACAGCGCCGAGCGCGATCAGCTCCTGAAGAACCTGGAAGAGGGCATGGAGGTCACGGGTGTGGTCAAGAACCTCACCGACTACGGCGCCTTCCTCGACCTGGGCGGCATCGACGGCCTGCTGCACATCACCGACATGGCCTGGCGGCGCGTCAAGCACCCCTCCGAGGTCGTGGAGATCGGTCAGGAGGTGCAGGTCAAGGTCCTCAAGTTCGACCGCGAGCGCCAGCGCGTCTCCTTAGGGCTGAAGCAGATGGGCGAGGACCCTTGGGTCAACATCTCGCGTCGGTATCCGGAGAACGCGCGGGTCTTCGGCAAGGTCACCAACATCGCCGACTACGGCTGCTTCGTCGAGATCGAGGAGGGTGTCGAGGGTCTGGTCCACGTCTCCGAGATGGACTGGACGAACAAGAACATCCACCCCAGCAAGCTCGTCAACCTCGGCGACGAGGTCGAGGTCATGGTCCTGGACATCGACGAGGAGCGCCGCCGCATCTCGCTGGGCATGAAGCAGTGCCAGATGAACCCCTGGGACGAGTTTGGCGTCACCCACAAGAAAGGCGACCTGGTCAGCGGCAAGATCAAGTCCATCACCGACTTCGGGATCTTCATCGGTTTGGACGGCGGCATCGACGGCCTGGTCCACCTCTCCGACATTTCCTGGGACGAGGCCGGCGAACAGGCCCTACGGCGCTACAAGAAGGGCGACGACCTGGAGACCGTGGTCCTGTCCGTGGACCCGGAGCGCGAGCGCATTTCGCTGGGCGTCAAGCAGCTCGACCGCGATCCCTTCTCCTCCTTCGTCGCCATGCACGAGAAGGGCAGCGTGGTACAGGGCAGCGTCGTGGAACTCGACGCCAAGGGTGCGACCATTGCCCTGGGCGACGGGGTTGAGGGTTATCTGCGCGCCTCCGAGATCTCCCGCGACCGGGTCGAGGATGCCCGCACTGTCCTCAAGCTAGGCGAGGAGGTCTCCGCCAAGTTCCTCGGCGTCGACCGCAAGAACCGCACCATCTCTCTGTCCATCAAGGCAAAGGACATGGAAGAAGAGGCGGCCACTATCAAGGGTTACTCCAGCGGAGCCCACGCCGGGACCGCAACCCTTGGCGACATCCTCAAGGGCCAGATGGAAGAACAGAAGGACTGACCCCGGACGGCGTAGCCCGGTCCGCCGGGCCGCGCCCTACCCCATGCCGAAGGGAGATTGACCCATGACCAAGTCCGAGCTGATCGACGTTCTGGCCTCCCAGCAGGCGCATCTCGCTTACAAGGACGTGGAACTCGCGGTACGGTACATCTTGGAGAACATGGGCAATGCCCTGGCCGGCGGCGAGCGCATCGAGATTCGCGGCTTCGGGAGCTTTTCTCTCCATTACCGGCCGCCCCGCGTCGGGCGCAACCCCAAGACCGGGGATGCCGTGTCACTCGCGGGCAAGTACGTTCCCCACTTCAAGCCCGGCAAGGAGCTTCGTGATCGGGTGGATAACGCCTATCAGGCAGACCGGGGCGCGGAAGCTCCGGGGGCGGACGGCTAGACCACCACGTCCAACGGCACCGGCCCGGAATCCAAGGCCTGCGGCAGCCCCTTAATGCCGCCCGCTGTCGCGTGATGACGGTTCGTAGCGCGCCGCATATTT
The DNA here is from genome assembly GCA_041307765.1 of Chromatiaceae bacterium. GTDB lineage: Bacteria > Pseudomonadota > Gammaproteobacteria > Chromatiales > Chromatiaceae > DYRB01. The sequence continues at coordinate 11,378 of JBFZCW010000109.1, read as the reverse complement.
TGCGCTCGTGAAAACTGCGAAGCTCGCACCCTCGCGCCAGCCGTCCGCCGGAAGCCCGGCCTTTCGGGCCAGGTGGGACAGGGTTTCCTCCCTCGTCCACCCCTGCTCCGCCGCCACCTCTGGCAGAAAGACTGCGCGCCTGCCACCCTTGGTCAGGATGATCCCCTCCTCTCCGACGTGAAACGCCTCCCACGAGGCGATTGGCCGCGGCGAGGTCAGGACGCTGACCTCCACGTCCAGGTCATCGAGCTCCGACGCCTGCACCGGCGGGAAACGCGGGTCGTGTCGAGCGGCATTGTCGCCGTTGTCCAACACCACCCGGTAAAGCGGCTCGCGGGATCCGATGGTGCCGATGCAGCCCCGCAGTGCCCCCTGGCGTTTGAGGGTGACGAAGGCGCCGGCCGGCTCTCGCAGCCGCGCCGACAGCGCCTGCACCGCCTCACCGACCGTCTCTTCCTGGCGCGCGGGGGGGCCGAGTACCGCGCCCTCCAGGGCCAGGGTGGCGAGGCGGTGGAGGGCCTTGAGGTCCGCCTCGGTCAGGGCGGCGTCCGTGGCCGAGGCGGACAAAGGCCGTTCGTCGGTCACCACCAGGCCCACGTAGCTGACCGAGTTACTCCAGTCCCCAGTCAAGGCCCCGCTGGTGGTGTAGGCGACCCGATGGACCTCGGCGCTGGGGCCGAGCATCCGCAGGAGGACGTCGACGGGGCGAAAGCCGCAGATGGTGATCCCGGTCTCTTCCTGATAAGCCAGAAGCCCGTCCGCGTCCTTGGCTAGGATCTGGCGGATGGCCCCATCGTCCAGGGCCAGGATCCGCCCCGGCACCCGCTGGTCCGCAGGAAAGGGAAGATAACCAAAGCGCTGGCCGTAGTGGGTGAAATCGCTGGAGACGACCACCAGCGCGCCATCGTCGGCAAGGGGCCGCAGCAGGTCCGCTGCCGCTTGGTAGTCCTCCGCTTTCAGGTGCCCGACCAAAACTGGGATCAGGCGCCAGCCCGGGGCCAGGGCCCGCTGCAGGAGTGGCAACTGGATCTCGATGCTGTGCTCGCGCACGTGGGCATCCGCGTGGACCCCGACCTGGGGCGAGGTCCGCAGGGCCCGCACGGCCTCCGAGTCGAGGGGGACGTCCCCAAGCGGGGTACGGTAGGCATCCACATCTGCAATCGACAGCCCCTCAAATCTCCCGTAGTGGGAGGGCGCGAGGACTAGGACCCGCTTGTAGGTCTGGCCCTTCACCAGGGAGAACACCTGCCCCGCCGTCGGCCCGCTGAAGGCGTGTCCGGCATGGGGTGCGATCAGGGCGCGGACCCGACCCTGTGGCGCAGCGATCTTCCCGGCATCCAGTAAGCCGTCGACCTGGCCCCGGAGCTGCGCCGGGTCCGCCGGATACCAACCCCCCTCCAGGGCGCTTTCCCGCACCCGCTCCCCGGCCGCCGCAAGGGCCACCAGGGTGCAGGCGCCGAGCGCCAGGAGGATGCGGCGTGCGCGGCCTTTACTTGGCATGACGCCCCATCACCCGGCTAGGTCGTGACGATGGTAGAAATCCGCCTCCCTGAGGGGCAAGTCGCGACGCCTCGCGACAGGCGGATCGAGGTGATGCGTCAGGGCCAAGGCACCTGTCGCCCCGATCAGGGCGCCGAAGAAACCGAGAAAGCGGCGCCGGGGCACCTCGGGTCGCTTATTCAGACTGGGGTCCCGTGCGTCGGTCATAGCCAAACTCCGGAAATCTTGTCATTGCAGGTGGGGCAGCGCCCATCCGCGGTCAGCTTGTAGTCCGTGATGGTGAAACCGCTGCGTCCGATGAGCAAGGTTCCGTCCCGCGGGCAGTAGGTGGAGCTGCCGGCATCCCCCAGGACATTGCCGATGTAGACGTACCGCAGTCCCGCCTCGAGGGCCTCGGTGCGAACCCGCCGCAAGGTGTCCGTCGGAGTCGGCGGCAGATTTCGCATTCGATATTGCGGCTGGAAGCGGCTGAAGTGCAAAGGGGTATCGACCCCAAGCTCCGCGGCGATCCAACGGGACATCCGCCGGATCAAGGCCAGATCGTCGTTGAGAGTGGGGATCACCAGATTCGTCACCTCGACCCAGACACCCTCCTCGCGGAAGGTCACCAGAGCGTCGAGGACGGGCTTCAGGGTCGCGCCGCTGACCCGCCGGTAGAAGCCGTCGTCGAAGGCCTTCAGGTCGGCATTGGTCGCGTCCAGAACACGGCATAGGCGGCGCAGCGGCTCACGGTTGACGTAGGCGGCGGTCACAAAGACGTTGGTCAACCCCTGCTCGCGGGCCAAGACACTAGTGTCGTAGACGTATTCGTAGAAGACGATCGGATCAGAGTACGTATAGGCGATGGCCTTGCACCCCTCCTCCTTCGCAGCCGCCACGATCTCAGCGGGCTCAGCCCGGTAGGTCTCTTCCATCTCCTCCCCGCCGCGCTGCGAAAGCTGCCAGTTCTGGCAATTCAGGCAGTGCAGATTGCACCCGGCCGTGGCAAGGGAAAAGATCTGCGCCCCGGGATGGAAGTGGTACAGGGGCTTCTTCTCCATCGGATCGATATGGATCGCGGAGGGCCTGCCGTAGGTCGTAGCCCGCAGCTTGCCGCCCAGATTGACCCGCACACGGCAATCGCCCGCGGCCCCCTCCGGAATGACGCAGGTACGCGGGCATAGCTCGCAGACAACGGCGCTCATGGGGTCCCTCCTCCGGACTCCTGCGGCGTGGCCAGGTGGTACCAATCGGCCTCGCGGTTGCTCAGGTCGCCGGAATCGATGCGCCGCTCCAAGGCCTTGAGGTCGATGACCCGATGGCCGCTACCCTCCCGCGCCGCTAGACGGAGCTCCTCGCCCAGGTACAAGGCGACCAACAGCGCCGTCAGGGCGATGAGGCCCAGAAAGCGGGCGTCGCGGGGATGCCAGTGTCTTGCCAGCGTGCTCATGGAGATGGGGGCATCAATTCGTCATCAACATTCCAATACGTTCGACCCCGAACTGGCTGCTTTGTCCCCTCGCGACGGGTATGTCTTCTCTTGCCCTCCCTTGCGTGAGCCGCCTGCTATGAAAGCTTAGTCGACGGAGCCGTCGGCCGGCGGACATGGGTGTCGCGGGCCGTCAGGCAGCGGTTGCAGCGGATGCAGTCCAGGTCAAACTCCCCCTTAACCCCGAGGTCGCAGTGCTCAAAACGCCGCTTTGGCGCCAGGCCCTGGAGCAGGGCCAGCTTGTTCCCCAGCGCGAGAAACGCCCCCATAGGGCAAAAGTATCGGCACCAGAAGCGGTAGTGGAAGAGGGCCCCGATCAATACCAGGCCAGTCAGCCAGAGCATCCAACCTGAGAGCCGCCCCCCGAAGGCGTGCTGCATGGGATCAAAGGTTGCCCAAGCCCCATCGCCTGTGACCCATACGATCGTCAAAACCATCGCTAACAGCACGTACTTCATATAGCGCATGCGCTGGTCGAGGGGTCGGTCCGGGTAGGCCCGCCACCCAAGCCGGCGCCCCAGACGAGAGGCCAACTCCTGCAGGGCCCCGAAGGGACACAGGTAACCGCACCAGACCTGGCCGAACAGGACCGCCGTAGCCGCCGCAAATCCGATCAACAACCAACGCTGGGGGTTCTCGGCCGGCGAAGCGGCGTTGCCCTGGCTGAGGTTCACCAAGTCCACCTCGGTGACCAGGGTATTGAGCCAGAGGCCAAGAACCGCGAGGGCGGCGGCCTGATAGAGCAGCCGAGCCGGCTCGCTCCCGGACAGGTAGACCGGGAAGAAGAGCAGAAGCAGGACAGCAGTGGCGTAGAGACCCCAGCCCAACTCGGCCCCGTGCCGCCCCGAGGCCGCGGCCGGCATCGGGCGATCAAAGGCCGTCTCCGTCGCCCTGCGCGCGGCGCGGTTGATGGTCTCCAGCGCTGCCCGGCTGGTCACCGTCGCTCCGCTCAAGCCGTCGAGACGTTCCAGCGATAGGGGCCCCTCGGTCAGGTCCGCCCCGGTCAGTCCGGCAAGCCAGGTATCGATCCCGGCGATGTAGGACGGAGTCTCGCCCGAGTCGAGATACCGGACTCCCCGGAGTATCCCGTCGTGCCCAACCCCGAGCAAGAGGTGGATCGGGCCCGCAAAGCCGCTCGCCCCAGGGGTCGCGGCAGCGCTCGCTAGGCTCACGGTCTGCGGCTGCGCCTCGCCGGGTGTGAAGCCGAGGTAGTGAACAAACGGGCCCTCCGCGAGGCTGAAGCGAGTTGACCCGCTGACCTCCGCCAGACGCTCGTCGTCGAAGCGAACCTGGGGTTCCGGCCGGCTGCCGAGTTCGAGCAGAAAGAAGGCATAGACCAGCAGGACCGTGTAGATCAGGGTCCAACCGAGCCGAGGCCAGGGGAAAGAAGGCTGACCCCGGTCCCCCGGTCCCCTGGCCCTGGCCGGGACCAGACCCGCGAACAGGAGGGGCAACAGGGCTAGCACCGCGAAGACCGCCAGGACCTGGCAGGTCCCTTCCACCCCGAGTATGGGGACCATGAGGGCACCGGTGACCAGGCCCCCAACGGCACCGCCGAGGTTGTCGGCCGCCTGGACCAGACCCCCGCTTCGGACCAACGATGCCTGTCCCCCCTGGGCCAAGGGCACGCTCAGGGTGAAGCCGGCTCCCCCCAAAAGCCCCAGAGTCAGGGTCAGGCCAAGGTAGCCAATCTCCTGAAGCCGCTCACCTGCGCCAGCGAGGGTCTCCAGGACGCTGGGCAACAGGACCAGACCCAAAGTGATAACCACCAGCACCGCGGCCAGCAGCCGGCCCGACCGACGACGCGCCGCCAGGGGTCGGACGAACCCTGCCCCAAGGGCCAGACCTGTCATGAAGAGGCCGTTGAGCAGGGCCACCCGTTCGAAGACCAAACCAACCTGGGCCTGATAGCTGAACAGCAGCGTGAGTTGGGCGGCCATGGCAATAAGCCCCATGACGGCCAAGGCAAAGACCCCAGCCTGCGCGGACTGGGCCGCACCGCCGCGTCCTTCCATCGCCGCGCGCAGCAACCACAGGGCCACGAACAACAGGGGCGGAACCAGGTATGGCCAGGGCCCCAGTCGATGCAGACGCTCAAGCCAATCAACAAAGGCTGAGGCGCTGAACTTTCCCCACAAGACCATATTCAGGTAGTAAGTCACTGGGCGGGCATCCCGGTTGACCTCACTCGCCGCCCGGACCTGTTCGAGCTGCCCGCGCAGATTGGCCACATCCTCCCGCGGCAGCATGCTGGCGAAGGCCCCAACCGGCAGGCTATGGTCCGCTAGTGGCGTTGCCAGGTAGCGGCGCTGCAATTCTTCTGGGTCTTCGGTCAGGCGCCCGAGGGTCTCGCTGGCGCAGAAGATCTGGCTGTCCCCCGGGACCAGAACGACCTGGGCGAAGACATCCCCCAAAGTCCGATAGACCGAGCCGGCATAGCCGCCCACGGCGCTGCCCAAGTAGTTCGACGCGGCGCTGACCTGGGTGCAGAAGACCCCCTGCGTGGTCAGGTGCTCGCGAACCTGGGCGAAGGCCTCGCGGGTGAAATAGCGGTTGCTGGCCGCGCTGGACGGCGCCGCGTCCAGGGACAGGATCAGATCGTATCGCCCATCCGGCTCCAGGTGCCGCAGGAAGCGCCGGCCGTCCGCGAAGTGCAGGACCAGGCGTGGGTCCTCAAGGGCCTCCCGTCCGGCATCGTCCAGGTAGGTGCGAACCCGCTCGAAGGCGGTCCTGTCCTGCTCGACCTGGTCGACCCTTTCCACCGGGTAGCGCAGCAGCCCAGCCGCAAGCCCGCCCGGGTAGCCGCCCAGGAGCAGGGCCCGACGCGCCCCCTGGGCCTGCGAGTAGAAGTAGGCCGCCTGGCGTTCGACCTCCAGGGGCAGTGGGAAACTCTGCTGGATCTGGCCGTCGCCGACCACCGAGGTCTGGTCTCCCAGGCGGGCGATGGCTACGTGGCCGTAGGGGGTGTCCACAGCATCGAGGAGATCCATCCCCGGCTGAAGGGTCGCGAAGCGCCAGGTCTCCAGACTGCGGTCGAGCCGGGCGGCGATCGGCGGCATGCTGAGGGCCAAGGCGGCCAAGCACAGAGCCCAAGGTAGCCAAGTCGAGGGGCGGACTCGGCCCGGCGGCGCCGGCAGGAAAGCGGCAGTCAGGGCCAGGGCCGCGGTGACCAAGCCGAGCGTCTGTAGGGTCCCTAGCCAGCGGATCAGAACGAACGTAAACAAGACCCCTCCCAGGAGGGCTCCGAGTGCATCCGCCACATAGGTCCGCGAGACTAGGCCGACCACCCAGCCCGACCCCAATGCCTCCGCCCCTTGGCCGGCTTCACCCAATGCCTTACAGGTCAGAGGGAAGGCCAGACCAAGGAGCAGCCCGCTGGGCATCGTCACCAACGTCAGAGAGAGAAACAGGTCGCCCAACGGCACGAACTCGCTGGATGACACATCCAGGACCAGCCGGACCGAGCGCAAGGCAAGGACTTGGCCCGCCAGGACCAAAGGAAGGGCCAGCAGGATCCACCGCACCGCCGGTGCCGGTTCCACCGCCCGCCCCTCACCCCACCGCAGTGCCCCTACCGACCCCAAGGCGAGCCAGAACAGCCAACTCGCGTAGAAGGCCCCCAGGCTTACCTCGTTGCCATAGAAGACAACCAGCCCCTCCCGGATCAACACCGCCTGGGCGACCTGCGAAAAGGCGCCAAGAACCAGGATGGCCAGCAGGACTCGGAGACGTTGGGACACCATGCATACTCGCTGGGTTGGCCGCAGCCCAGTGGGGCCAAAGGACGGCGATCTGCGTGCGGGAGGCGCCTAAAGTCTAGTCCGCTGTCGTGAGCAAGGCGGAATACCGGCCGGAGCCCCGCAACCGACAGGGACGAAACCATGGGACGACCGAACCGGCAGCGATACACCGCGAGGATGGGCCTGAACCTCTCGGCTGACGTGCGTGGATGGTTCCGGAAACCAGCGGATAGTTGGCGGATAGCCCTAGGACAACCCTTGCAGCGCCGGGGCTGGCTGACGTATAACCCCGACCGGCCGCAGGCCCAAGCCGTTGAGCCAGCCGGCTGTTGCCGGCAGGGCCTACCACAACAACGAGAACTTTGTGCTCCAACCCCTCGCGGATGCAGAACCCCAATGCAAGCCACTCCGGACCGCCTGGACTGACCCTGGTCCGGCCGAGATGACACCCGCCCTGGATACCGCCCTACGCTGTGGCGATGTCGGGCGGACAGCCCTAGAGGGCTTCGCCGCCCGCTATGGCCTCACCTGCCACTGGGTCGCGGTCGGCGATGACATCCCCGGATCTTTCTGGGGCGCTCCGGAGGCAGGCCTGGTCGGCAACGGGCTCTACCTGCGCGACGATACCCCATTGCACTCCGCCCTTCATGAGGTCTGTCACTACGTCTGCATGGATCCTTGCCGGCGCGCGGTGTTGAATACCGACGCCGGGGGCAACTTCGCTGAGGAAGACGCAGTCTGCTACCTCCAGATCCTGCTGGCCGATACCTTCCCAGGGGTCGGGCGAGCGCGGCTGATGGCGGACATGGACGCCTGGGGCTACAGCTTCCGCCTGGGCTCGGCCCAAGCCTGGTTCAACGCGGATGCCGATGACGCAAGACAGTGGCTGTTGAATCGAGACCTCATCGCGTCTGACGGGCGACCAACCTGGGCGGTACGGACCGGCTAGGCTTGGACGCCCTAGGATCGATCGCCCAGGGCCGGAAGCCGCAGCGTCCGTCCCGAGACCACCAGCATCCGTTCGGGCCGGCCGCCGGTGGCCGGCGGCTCCATTCAGGATCAGGCCCCAAAGGAACCCGTTTTGCCCGATAATGATGGTTACCTGATCGCAACCGGGTTAATCCACAGGAGCCGCCCATGTCGAACCCGAAACGCCTCGTTATCACATTCGCCCTGGCCCTGACCCCGGCCCTGGCCGCAGCCTGGACGCCTTACGGCTACGGCCCCTACCAACCGGCGACGCCGGACCGACCGGGCCCAGGCACCTTCGAACAGGGACCCGCCCCCGAGTATGGTCCGATGGGTCCGATGGAACCCCGTGGGTCTATGGGGCCGCCGCCCCCGATGGTCCAGCGGGGCGGCATGCGCATCCGCCAGGGCGTTACCGACGATGCCTACCTGCTGGACATCCAGCTCTCCGGCGTCAAACCCGCCGAGGTCAAGGTCGACGTCAACGGGCCATGGATCCTGGTGACGCAGGACCGCTCGGCCGAGACCAGCCAGCAGGAAACCTTCGACGACGGGCGCGGCTACCGGCGCAGCTTCAGCTACTCCAGTGGGCGGGCCAGTCGGCGCTTCACCGTCCCTCGTGACGGCGACACCTCCGCCATGCAACGGCAGGACACGGAGGACGCCATCCGCATCACCATCCCGCGCACCCTGCCCGTTACCGGCACGCGTTGAGCCGGCAACCGCCAACCACCCCGGAGCCCACCATGGCCGAGACCTTCGCCACCGCGCAAGACGTCGAAGACGCCTTCTACGACGCCCTCGAAGAGCGTAACGCCGAGCGCATGGCGTCGGTCTGGGGTGACGCCCCGGACATCGCCTGCCTGCTGCCGATGCAGCCCCTGCTGCACGACGACGAGGTGCGCGAGGTCTGGGCCCCGATGTTTGCCCAGGGCGGTACCATCGACCTCCAGGTACGACACATCCGCTGGGTGGAGTTGGGCGACCTGGCAATCCACTACGTGCAGGAGTGGATGAACCCCCCGCCGGGGCAGCGCGCCCCACCGCCGGTCTATGCCACCAACGTCTTCCGCAGGGGGCCGGACGGCTGGAACCTGTTGCTCCACCAGAACTCTCCTACCCCCCCACCCCCTGGGGCGATGGGCGGGCAGGCGTCCCTCTAACCGCCCGGCGCTGCGATCCCAGACGCAGCGCAGCCTGATGCGCATCAAGCTGCACACCCTGGGCTGCCGCCTCAACGAAGCGGAGACCGAAGCCTGGGCACGCGAGTTGTGCGCCCAGGGCCATCATCTTTGCCGTCCAGGCGAAACCGCCGATCTGGTGGTGGTCAACACCTGCGCCGTCACGCAGGAGGCGGTGCGCAAGTCTGGCCAGATCCTGCGCCGCAGCCGCCGCGAAGACCCGGATGCCCGCCTGGTGGTCAGCGGCTGCGCCGCCTCCCTCCCCGGTTCAGCCTCCACCCTGAGCCGGACGGCGGACCTCGTGGTCCCCAATGCCGACAAGGACCGCCTGGTAGAGATCAGCAGCCGGCGCCTTGGCCTCCCCTGGGGGCCAGAACGAAACGGTGTAGTCGGGGCGGACACCCTGTTCGCCCGCTCCCGTCAACGGGCCTTCGTCAAGGTCCAGGACGGCTGCCGGCACCGCTGCGCCTACTGCGTCATCACCCTGGCCCGCGGTGAGGAGCGCAGCCGGGCCACCGCCGAACTGGTGGCGGAGGTTCGCGGGCTGATCAGGGCCGGGGTGGACGAGGTCGTCCTCACGGGGGTGCACCTGGGCGGCTATGGCAGTGACCACCCGGGCGAGGACCTGATGACCCTGACCCGCACCCTGCTCGCCGAAACGCCCATCCGCCGACTGCGGCTGGGGTCTCTGGAACCCTGGGACCTACCCGACGGCTTCTGGGACCTCTTCTCCGACGCTCGCCTCATGCCCCATCTTCACCTGCCCATCCAAAGCGGATCGGACCGGGTCTTGCGACGCATGACCCGACGCGGCCGTGGCAGCGACTTCCTAGCACTGGCAAAGGCGGGGCGCGCCGCGGTACCGGACCTGAACCTGACCACGGACGTGATCGCGGGATTCCCCGGCGAGACGGAGACGGAGTGGCAAGAAACACTGGCGCTGGTGGAAGAGATCGGGTTCGGCGATGTCCACGTGTTCCCCTTCTCCCCGCGCCCTGGGACCAGGGCGGCCTCGCTGTCTGGGCAGGTCCCGCCGGACGTCGGCCGGGCACGGGCACAGCAGTTGCGCCACCTGGCCGACGGGCTGCGACGGTTGACCTTGACCCGGATGGTCGGGCGGCATGCGGAGGTTCTGGTGGAGGGGAGTGAGGATTTGACCGGGCCGGCTGCGGAGCGGCTGGGTTACACACCAGGGTACCTGCCGGTGCGCATCGTCGGCCTGTCGGACCGGATCGGCAGGGGGAACCGCATCGGCAGGGTGCGATTGACCGGGGTCACTCCCGGCGGGGAGGCATTGTTTGGGGCCGTGGATTCGGACTCGGCGGTAGGACCAGGGATGGCTATGCGGCGCCATTAGACCGGCAGATACCGATCGACCCAACGCCTCCGGGGTTAGAGCTTCTCCACCGGCTGCAGGCCGGGCGGAGGGGGCTCGGCTGCTACCTGGGTTTCGCCCACCTGCGTGATCGGCAACCTCTTCGCCTCGACGGGCGCGGACGGCGCAACGGGCGCGGACGGATCTACTGCCCCCGGCGGCGCCGACGCCGGTGCCAGCTCCTGGGCAGGCTGCGGCGGCGGGGGCAGCTTCACCCTGACACCGACCGCCTCATCCAGGGCCGCCAGCAAGGTGGCGTCGCGCCCATAGATATCGTCCCGAAACTGTACCTTACCGCCTCCCAGACCGTCGGCCGTCCAGTAGGCGAGGATGATGGTCAGTGGCTCCTTGAGGCGTACGGTGCGAGTCTTGCCTGAGCTCACCAGTCCCTGGAGGCTCTCGACGCTCCAGCGTTTCGGCTCGCCGAGGACCCGCTCAGCCAGCTCGAAGGGCTTGTCCACCCGCACGCAGCCGGAGCTGGTCATACGCACCGGCTGATTGAAGAAGCGGCGGCTGGGGGTGTCGTGGAGATAGACGGAGAAGCGGTTTGGAAACATGAACTTGATCTTTCCCAGCGCAGCCTTGTCGCCGCCGCCGTCCTGCCGCAGCGTATAAGGGAAACGGCTAGCGGGTAGGTGCCAGTTGACCGCGGAGAGGGGCACGCTCCGCCCGTTGCGGTCGATGGCCTTAAGCCCTTTCTTGGCAACATAGCCCGGATTGAGTCTCGCCTTTGGCAGGATGTCGTCCTTGAGGATGGTTGGCGGCACCGTCCACGTCGGATTGAGCTCCAAGTACTCCAACTGGTCGCGAAAGGAGGGTGTCGGGCGGTCTGCCCGTCCGACCTGAGCCCGGGTGGACCACTCAACCTCAGAACCCTGCATGAGGTAGACCTGGAATCCGACGACATCCACCAGCAAGTACCCCTCGGGCAAGTCGCGATAAACCCAGCGCATCCGTTCGAGATTGACCCGAATTTGCCCGATGCGCTCGACCACAGGGACATTCAGCTCGGCTAGCGTCCGGCTGCCGACGACCGCGTCGGCCGGGAGGCCGTGGCTCCCTTGGAAGGCCTTCACGGCCTCCTGCAACCCCTTGTCGTAGACCTTGGGGTCGGCCGGGCTCGGCCCCTGGTACTCGCCGGAGGC
>JBFZCW010000108.1:0-3092 GCA_041307765.1 Chromatiaceae bacterium | reverse complement strand
CCTGGGTCATGGACGGCTCCTGGCAGGCATCGGGTTCGCGGGTTTGGGCGAAAAGTACCGGATGTCACCGGATGGCGCCCGTCTTCTCGCCTGAGGTTACCGTCCTTGGCCTGGGTCCCGGCATCCCGGCCGGGACGACGCCTCGCGGAGGTCCGCAGGGCGATGGTCGGATAGGGGCCTAAACCAGCGTCAGCCACTCGGGATGCTCGTCGCGCCTCCCGTGGACTTGGTCGAAGTAGAGCCCCTGCAGGCGCTCGGTGACGGGGCCGCGCCCGCCCCCGCCCCCGCCGACGATCCGCCCGTCCACCTCGCGGATGGGGGTCACCTCGGCGGCGGTGCCGGTGAAGAAGGCCTCGTCGGCGATATAGACCTCGTCGCGGGTGATGCGCTTCTCGACCACCTTGAGGCCGATCTCCTCGGCGAGGGCGATGACGGTCTTGCGGGTGATGCCGTCCAGGGCGGAGGTGAGGTCGGGCGTATAGATCACGCCGTCGCGCACGATGAAGATGTTCTCGCCGCTGCCCTCCATGACATAGCCCTCGGCGTCCAGCAGCAGGGCCTCGTCGTAGCCGCACTGGATGGCCTCGCGGAGCGCCAGCATGGAGTTCATGTAGTTGCCGTTGGCCTTGGCCCGGCACATCGTGATGTTCACATGGTGGCGTGTGAAGGACGACACCTTGATGCGGATGCCGCGCTGCATGTTCTCCTCGCCCAGGTACGAGCCCCAGGACCAGGCAGCCACCATGCAGTGCACGTGGAGGTTGTCGGCGCGCAGCCCCATCCCCTCCGCGCCGTAGAAGCACATGGGGCGGATGTAGGCGGAGTCGAGCCCATTCTCGCGCACGGCGGCACGCTGGGCCTCGCTGATGGTGGCGCGGTCGAAGGGGATGGACATGCCCAGGATGTGGGCGGAATTGAACAGCCGGTCGGTGTGCTCCTGGAGCCGGAAGATGGCGGCGCCGCGGTCGCTCTTGTAGGCGCGCACCCCTTCGAAGACCCCCATGCCGTAGTGCAGGGTGTGGGTCAGGACATGGGTGGTCGCCTCGCGCCAGGGCACCATCTCGCCATCCAGCCAGATGAGGCCGTCGCGGTCTGCCATCGTCTTCATTGCGTCACTCCGCGTGGGCGCGCAGCCGTCACGCCGCGCGGTAAAGGGGGCCCTAATCGCCTTCCATCAACTCCTGCCACAGGGCCTTCACCCGCTCCCGCTCGGCCACCAGACGGTCGTCGGGGATGCGCGTGGGCTCGTCCTGCAGGGAACTGCGGTGGTAGGCCGAGCGCAGTGCCTTGTAGGCGATGGTCAGGTCCTCCGCGGCCCCTGGGGGCAGCAGGTCGAGCCCGGCGAGGGTCTCCAAAATCCGGATGTTGTCTGACCACCGCGCCAGGGCCGGATGGGCCGAGGCCCAACGCAGGACCGCGTATTGAACCATAAACTCGATGTCGGCAATACCGCCGGCCCCCTGCTTGAGGTCGAAGCGCCCCGCGCCGTTGCCCTCACCCCGCGCCTCTCCCAGAGGGAGAGGGAGGCTTGGGGCGCGCTGCGCGTGGGTGCTTTGGTCCAGTTGGGTGCGCATCTTGGCGCGCATCTCGCGCACCTCGCGGCGCAGGGTCAGGGGGTCGCGCTCGCGGCAGAGGATGGACCTACGCACGGCCGCGAACTGCTCCGCCAGCAGGGGGTCCCCGGCGATGGCGCGGGCCCGCACCAGGGCCTGGTGCTCCCAGGTCCAGGCCTCCCTGGCCTGGTAGTCGGCAAACGAGGTCAGGGATCGGGCGAGCACGCCCTTAGCCCCGTCGGGGCGCAGACGCATGTCCACCTCGTACAGGGCCCCGGCGGCGGTCTGGGTGCTGAGCATGTGGATGAGGCGCTGGCCCAGACGGGCGTAGAACTGCTGATCGGCGATGGCCTGGGGCCCGGCGGTCATGGCGGTCGAGGAGGTGCCCCGGTGCAGGAAGACCAGGTCGAGGTCGGAGCCATAGCCAAGCTCGATCCCGCCGAGCTTGCCGTAGCCGAGTACCAGGAAGCCGGTGTTTGCCCCCACCACCCCGCTTGGAGGGCCGTGGCGTGCCACCAGGTGGTCCCAGGTCAGGCTCAGGGCCCGGGCGACGGCGACCTCGGCGATCCAGGTCAGGTAGTCGCTGACCTTCATGAGGGGGATCCGCCCATCCAGGTCCGCGGCGGCGACGCGCAGGGTGTTGCCGCGGGCGAATTGCCGCATCCGGTCCATCTGCTGCTCCAGGTCGTCCGGGTCCACCGCCGCCAATAGGGCGTCCAGCTCGGTGGCCAGGTCCGGCTTCTCGGGCATAGACTCGGTGCGACGGCGGTCGAGGAGTTCATCCAAGAGGATGGGGTGGCGGGCGATCTGGGCGGCGACCCAGGGACTCAGGGCCGTTAGGTGGACCAGGCGGGCGAGGATCTCCTGGCCCTCCACCAGCATGGACAGGTAGGCGGTACGGCTGACGGCGGCCTCGAGGATGCGCAGGACCCGCTCCAGAGTCCGGCCCTGCGGCTCGTTCTGGGCCACCAGCTCCAGCATCGGCGGGACGATCTGGGCCAGGCGGTCCGCCCCCCTGGTGCTCAGGCCCTTGCGCTCGGCTACGCCCCGGAAGGTGTCGAGCTGGTCTAGGATGGACTCCGGCTCGCGGAAGCCGGCCTGGCCGAGCAGCTCCAGGCTGTGAGGCCTGGCGTGAAGGCGTGCATCCACCGCGGTCCCGCTCCAGACCGGTGCCAGGGGATGCGCGCCGGGCCTGGGTTTGGGTCGGTCTTCGTCTCCCTCCGGCCCTTCGGCCCTCGCGCCTGGCTGGGGGGAACCAAAGAGCTGGTCGAACTCCGCCTGGACCCGTGCGCGGTGTGCGTCGAGCACGTCGGCAAAGGCTGGCCAGTCCGAGAATCCCATGGCCCGTGCCAACCTGAGGCGGGCCTGGGCCTCGGCGGGGAGCACATGGGTCTGCTGATCCTTCCAGGCCTGGAGCCGGTTTTCTGCCAGGCGCAGGAAGCGGTAGGCCGCCGTGAGCCGGCTGACCGACTCCGCAGGCAGGAGGACCAGGGCCCCGAGGCGCTCCAGGACCGGCAGGATGGGACGGATCTGCAGGCC
>JBFZCW010000107.1:0-9913 GCA_041307765.1 Chromatiaceae bacterium | reverse complement strand
CTGCCGGGGCCGAGGGCGACCGCTTCGAGCAGGGGCAAGTCCTCGCGGTCCTCGACGAGTCGGCGATGCTGGCGCAGCGTCAGGCGGCCCTGGCGCAGATCCGCACCGCCGAGTCGGCCCAGCGCAACGCCGCGGTCCAGTATGATCGCGAGCGCGAGAACCCGACCCCCAAGCAAAGCGGAAACATGATGTCCCAGATGATGCCCATGCCCTTCATGGGCGACACTGGGGACAGCAAGGTCCACCGCGGCGCCACACTCTACCAGTATCGTTCCCAGATCGAGCAGGCCCAGGCCGGCGTCGTGGCGGCCCGCTCCCAGCTCGCAGAGATCGATGCCAAGCTCAAGGACACCAAGAGCATTGCCCCCTTCGGCGGCTACATCACCCACAAGCACGTCAACCAGGGTGACACCGTCCAGCCCGGTCAGCCCCTGCTGAGCTTCGCCCAGATGGAACAGCTGCAGGTCCAGGCGGACGTACCCACCCGCCTGGCCGGGGCCCTGCAGTCCGGGACCCTGACCCAGGTGCGCCTGGACGACGTCAAGCAGACCGTGGCCCAGGCGCGCGTTGCCCAGGTCTTCCCCATGGCGGATGCCACCCGCCACACCGTCCGGGTGAAGTTCGACCTCAAGCCCGGGACCCCGGCCAAGGCCGGCATGTATGCGGATGTGATGATCCCCCAAACCGGCGTTCATGACCCCGCCGCCGAGGCCCTGCCGGTGATCCCCATGGCCGCGGTGGTGTGGCGCGGGGGCCTGCCCATGGTCTATGTCATGGACGCCCAGGGACAGCCGCGGCTCAACCTACTGCGCCTGGGCGAGCAGGTCGGCGATGAGGTCGCGGTCCTGACCGGCCTCCAGGGCGGCGAGCGGGTCCTCGTCGGTAAGTGACCCTCAGGCGGTAGCCTCTGGAGCGCCGGGTGTGGCAGGTTGGGTGGCCCAGGCCCCGGAGTTCCGTTCAGTCCCCCCAAGGCCCCACACAGCAGAGGCGATCCCATGTCCGATCATCTTGCCAGTCCCGCCCCGGCGACTGACGGCGGCCAACACGGTGGGCTTGGCCTCGCCGGCCTGACCGCGAAGACCTTCATCCACTCGCCCCTGTCGCCGCTGCTGTTCCTCGCCATGCTCGGCATGGGCCTGCTCGGACTGATGGCCACGCCGCGCCAGGAGGACCCGCAGATCTCGGTCCCCATGATCGACGTCTTCCTGCAGTTCCCCGGGGCGTCCACGGAGCAGGTGGTCAGCCTGGCCATCTCGCCCCTGGAGCGCCTGCTGAGCGAGATCCCGGGGGTCAAGCACGTCTACTCGGCCGCCGAGCGGGAGCAGGGCATCATTACGGTGCGTTTCGAGGTGGGCGAGGAGATGGGCCCGTCCGTGGTCAAGGTCCACGACAAGATCCAGTCCAACCTGAACGCCATGCCGCCGGGGGTCATGCCGCCCCTGGTGCGGCCCAAGGGCATCGACGATGTCCCCACGGTGACCCTGACCCTGTGGTCCGATGCCATCGACGACGCAGCCATGCGCTCCCTGGCCGACAAGCTCCTGCAGAACCTGGCCCAGATCAAGGACACCGGGCAGGGCTTCGTGGTCGGTGGGCGCCCTGAGCAGATCCTGGTGGCGGTGGCGCCCCAGCGCCTGGCCGGTTTCGGTGTGACACTCGATCAGCTTGCCCAGACCATCAAGTCCGCGAACGGTGAGCGGCGCACCGGCAGCGTCGAGACCCCGGACGGCCATTTCACCGTCTACACGGGCGCCTTCCTCAAGACCGCCGCCGACGTCGAGCGCCTGGTGGTGGGCAGCCGCGCTGGGGCGCCCGTCTATGTGCGCGATGTGGCCGATGTGAGCCTGGCCCCGGAGGACTATCGCCAGCAGGTCAGCTACTACACGGGCCCGAGCTACCCGGCCCCCGACGTCAAGGCCGACGGCCTTCCGGCGGTGACCATCGCCATTGCGAAGAAGCCCGGCAGCAACGGGGTTACGGTGGCCAGCGCGATCTTGGCCAAGGTGGACGCCCTCAAGGGCGAGCTGATCCCGGACAATGTCCGCGTGGAGGTCACGCGCAACTACGGGGAGACCGCCAACGCCAAGGTCAACGAGCTGATCTTCAAGCTCTTCATCGCCACCGGCGCGGTGACCGTGCTGGTCTTGCTCGCTCTGGGCTGGAAGGCGGCGGTGGTGGTGACCCTGGTCATCCCGGTGGTCCTCCTGATGACCGTCTTCTCTGCCTGGCTCATGGGCTACACCATCGATCGGGTGAGCCTGTTCGCACTCATCTTTGCCATCGGCATCCTGGTGGACGACGCCATCGTGGTGGTGGAGAACATCTACCGCCGCTGGCTCATCAAGGGAGAGACCGACACCGATACCGCCGTGGATGCGGTGGCCGAGGTCGGCAATCCGACCATCATCGCCACCTTTACCGTGGTCGCGGCCCTGCTGCCCATGGGCTTCGTCTCCGGGCTGATGGGGCCCTACATGGAGCCCATCCCGGCCCTGGGCTCGACGGCCATGATCTTCTCCTTGTTCGCGGCCTTTGCCTTCACGCCCTGGCTGGCCATGCGCATCAAGCCCAGTCTCAAGGCCCTGCGCAAGGCGGAGGAGTCCGAGCACAAGACCGTGCAGGTCCTGGATGGGCTGTTCCGCCGCATCCTGGTGCCGCTCATCCAGCGCCGGACCCTGGGCTGGCTCTTCCTGCTGGGCCTGGTCGCGGCCTTCTTCGGCTCCATGCTGCTCTTCTACCTCAAGGCCGTGCCCTTCAAGATGCTGCCCTTCGACAACAAGCCGGAGTTCAGCGTGGTGCTCGATATGCCGGAGGGTACGGCCTTGGGCAAGACGATCAACACCGCCCGCCTGCTCGCCGAGAAGGCACGCGAGATCCCCGAGGTGGTCGCCATCCAGACCTATGCCGGGACCGCCAAGCCCTTCGACTTCAACGGCATGGTCCGCCACTACTATCTGCGCCAGAAGCCCTGGCAGGGCGAGGTCCAGGTCCAACTCACGGATAAGCACGACCGCAAGCGCACCAGCCACGAGATCGCGGTGGCGGCGCGGGAGATGCTGACACCCCTGGCCCGCCAGGCTGGCGGGCGCGTCACCGTGGTCGAGATGCCGCCCGGGCCGCCGGTCATCCAGGCCGTGGTGGCGGAAATCTACGGGCCCAATGCGGAGGTCCGCCGCCAGGTGGCCAAGGATATGACCAGGATGTTCTTGGAGACCGACGGGCTCGCCGACGTGGACAACTACATGCAGGAGCCCCACGAGGTCCTGCGCTTCGAGGTGGATACCGAGAAGGCAGTGCGCCAAGGGATCTCCGTGGACAGCGTCATCCGCAACCTCGAGATGGCCATGGGCGACTTCCGGGTCGGAGACGTCAAGCGGGGCAGCCTGATTGCCCCGACCTACATCGTCATCGAGGTTCCTCTGGCGGTGCGCGCCCAGTTGGCGCGCCTGGCCGACCTGCCCATCCCGACGGCGGACGGCCGCACGGTGCCGCTGGCGGAGCTCGGCCGCTTCGTCAAGGACCCGCAGGAGCCCATGGTCTACCACAAGGATCTACGTCCCATGGAGTACGTGGTGGGCGATGCCGTGGGTCGGCTCGGGGCCCCCCTCTACCCGATGCTGGCCATGGAGGACAAGCTCAAGGACTACAAGACCCCGGACGGGGTGGTGATGTCCGGGACCCTATTCAGCGGGGCCCCGCCGGACGACGGCCGTTCCGGATTCGAGTGGGGCGGGGAGTGGACGGTCACCTACGAGACCTTCCGCGACATGGGCCTGGCCTTCGGTGTCGCACTGGTCCTGATCTACATGCTGGTGGTGGGGGAGTTCGGCAACTTCGTCACCCCGGGGGTCATCATGGCCCCCATCCCCTTGACCCTGCTCGGAATCGTTCCGGGGCACTGGGTCATGGGGGCGGACTTCACGGCGACCTCCATGATCGGCTTCATTGCCCTGGCCGGCATCATCGTGCGCAACTCCATCCTGTTGGTGGATTTTTCCATTGAGGAGGTGGCCAAGGGACTCACGGTGACCGAGGCCGTGATCAGTGCCTGCAAGGCTCGCACCAGGCCTATCCTCATCACCGCCCTGGCCCTCGTGGCGGGGTCCAGTGTGATCCTCACCGACCCCATCTTCCAGGGCATGGCCATCTCGCTCCTGTTCGGAGTACTGGTCTCCACGCTGCTGACCTTGGTGGTCATACCGCTCGGCTGCGTCAGCGCGGGGCGGCACCTGGTTCGGCACTGATCGGTCTGGGGCTTGCCCGAGGGCGGACCTTGTCCCCCTTGCATCGAGCCCTGTCGTTGCGAACGTCCGTGCAGAAGCGGGCGGCCGCCGAGGTCGTGGCTGGGCTACCCGCCTACCAGGTCGCTCTCTGGCCTGACGGGTGGGAGCTGTCGGCCGACGGGACGGTCACGGTGCGCGATACCCATGCCATGGCGGAGGCCCGGCGCTGGTACGAGCTGGCCAGGCGCAACCGTGCCGGCTGGGTGCCGGGGCCGGCACTGGCGATGCATGGGGTCTTCATTCCGCCCGCCATCCTCGACCTGGCCGGGCGCACCTTTGCCTCCGAGCAAGCGGCCTCCGTGGCGGTCCAGCTGGTGGCAGGGGACTGGGTCAGTCGTCGCCGAGCACAGCTTCTGCGTTCCGCGGGGGTCGCCTTGGCGGAACGCAAGGGTGCCTGGACGGGGTCTCGCCATGGTCCGGAGCTGGACAAGGGCGGGGTATTGGCCCTGGTAACCAACCTGCTCGGCTTGTGCGTAACCGAGGGCTTGATCCCGCCGGCCTGTTATGAGCTCAAGATCCGGCGGGACGACGGCTTCGGGGTGTGCGGCTACCGGATTCGGGTGGAGACCCTTCTGGAGCCCTACGCCCGGGCCCGGATCGGCGATCTGCTTGCCACCGCCTTGATTCCCTGGAACCGCGCGGTCGGGAGAGACACCGGCGCCAGCCTGGTCATATCCCTGGAGGTTGGCGCCCCATCATCGGGCCGCCACCGCTCCTGAGCCGTAGTCCATGGCTCACCGGGTGATCCCCAATATTACCCGTCTGCTGTCCACCCTGCCCGCGCGGCCGCTTCTGGATTAGGATAGGGGCCCCTTTGCAGCCCTCAGGAGTCGGCACCATGCATGCAGCGGAAGACCTCAATCAACGCTTCGCCCGGGAGGGCGAGGTCGAGTTCAAGGTGGCGGATCACGGTGCCCTGGTGGCCCAGGTGACCCATGCCCAGGGCAGCGGCTCCATCGCCTGTCAGGGGGCCCAGGTGCTGACTTGGGCCCCGGCGGGTCAGCCGCCTGTGGTGTGGCTCTCCACCGACGCCCGTTTCCAGGCAACCAAGTCCCTGCGCGGCGGCATACCGGTCTGCTGGCCCTGGTTCGGGGCCCATGCTCAGGACCCCGCAAAGCCGGCCCACGGTTTCGCACGCAATCTGGACTGGGAGGTACGGGAGACTGCCAGCACGCCGGAGGGCACGCGTATCGTCATGGGCTTCACCCCAGGCGAGACCCAGCGGGCGCTCTGGCCCCACGCCGCCGATCTGACCTTGGCGCTGACCATGGGCAAGGTCCTGGATCTGGCCCTCACCACCCGCAACAGGGGGAGCGAGCCCCTGGTCATCACCCAGGCGCTGCACACCTACTTCCACGTCGGAGACATCGCCGCCGTGCGGGTCGAAGGGCTCGATGGGTGTGACTACATCGACAAGGCGGTGAGTGGTGACCCCCGTACCCGCCAGGAAGGCCCCATCCTCATCGACCGGGAGGTCAACCGCATCTACCTCGGCTGCCCGGGGTCCGTAACCATCGTGGACGAGTCCCTGGGTCGGCGGATTCTGATCGAGAAGTCCGGCAGCGCGAGCTACGTGGTCTGGAACCCTTGGGCCGAAGCGGGTGCCAAGTTCGGCGACATGGGCCCAGACGGCTACCGCCGCATGCTCTGCGTGGAGACGACGAATGCGTGGACCGACACGGCCACCATAGCCCCCGGCGCGGACTACGTGCTGACCTCCCGGTACCGGGTCGAGGCGCTCTAAGCCAGGTTCAGGCCCAGGCTCAGGTTCTGAGCCTGGTTCCGCCTAGACTTTTGCCCCGAGATCAGCATCCCATCGAGGCCCGGACACCGTGATCGAACGCCTGCTCCTCTCTATTACTGCCAGACTGCCCTGCCGCGTCATCGACGGCGAGCACGGGGAGCCCTATCTGGAGCGCTATTACCTCGTCGGTGCCTTCGGCTGGCACGCCTACCTGCACCGCTTTGTTGACTCCGACCCCGACCGCGGCCTGCACGACCATCCCTGGGGCAGGGCGGTGAGTCTGGTCCTCACTGGCGGCTACGACGAGATCCGCTCCATCGGCGGCGATCCCGCCAGGACCCTTACCCGGACCCTGCGCCCCTGGCGCGTCAACCGACTGCTCGGTTCTGACTTCCACCGTGTGGTCCTGCGCGAACGACAGCCCGCCTGGACCCTGTTCCTGCACGGGCCACGGGTCAAAGGCTGGGGCTTCGTCCAGAATGGGGCCTACCGCGCCATGGCTAGGGATGGGGGCGAGTTCCGCCACCGCGACTGGTGGAAGTGGGCCCCCTCAGGCGCTGCGGTCCGGTCCGGCCGGTACTAGGGTTCCCCACCCAACCCCAATTGTTGCAATCCAATCTTGGCAACAGAGTGCCGCTTGGGGAGGATCCGCTCGGCGGCCCGCATCGAGTCGCCCGACCCGGTTCCGAGCGACTGCGGACAGATGGACAGGATTAACAGGGAATCTCATCCCCCAGGTTTGCTGCCCTCGGCCTTCAGGGCCTCGATGGCCGCGACCTTGTAGTCGACGGCGAGGCGCACCTGATCAACTGACAGGCGCGGATTGCCGCCGTGTGGCGGCATGCGGTATTGGCCGTCCGGGCCCTTGATACCGTTGAGGGCACTCTGGTACAGGGCCTCCTTGCCCTTGGTCAGCCGCCGGTCCCACTCGGCGAAATTGGTGACGGCGGGTGCCCCGGCGATGCCCAGCAGGTGGCAGGCGCGGCAGGTCCCGAGCCAGACGCCGCGTCCGGCCTCCAGTTGCTCGCCCGCTAGCTTGGGCATGGAGGGGCCGGCGTCGGACGGGGCCTCCGATCGGCCGCAGCCCGCGAGCCCGAGGGCCAGGGTGCAGGCGAGGGTCAGCGCCAGGCGCTGGTGGAGGTTGTGCATGGGATCTCCTGATCTGTTGAGGGGCCGCTTCGGCTCAGGCGTTGTGATGGAAAGTGGGGTCGTGCCGACCTGGATGCACCCCGCGGGCCGGGACCCAAGGCGGCGCGCGCACCCACCCGCCCGTGATGATCCCCCTGGTCTGGCCGCGGATCCCTATTGTCGCCGGCCTTTGGCTAAACTGGCGTCAGCCCATTCCACCCAGAGATAGGCGCAGACATGGCCAACAACACCCCCAAAAGCACCAAGGGCCCCGGCAGCTCCGATGACCGCCTCGACGCCGTGGTGGCCGCGGCACGGCGGGCCCGAGAGGAACGCGAGCGCGGCTACCGCGAGCAGGCCCTCAAGCTCTACCCCTGGATCTGCGGGCGCTGCGCCCGGACCTTCACCTACGCCAACCTACGCGAGCTGACTGTCCACCACCGCGACCACAACCACGACAACAACCCCCCGGACGGCAGCAATTGGGAGCTGCTCTGCCTCTATTGCCACGACAACGAGCATCGCCGCCTGGAGGACCACCTGGCGGCGGGCGGTCTGTCGGTTGCAGGCAAGCCCAAGCCGGAGTCCACCCACAAGGCCTTCGGGGCGCTAGCGGACCTGCTCAAGGGCGGCTCCTGAGCTGGACCCCGGGGTCGTGGACAGGCCCGACACCGTCACGCTGGAGACCTTCGTCGCCGTGGTGGAGGCCCAAGGCTTCACCCGGGCTGCGGCGCGCCTGGAGACCACCGCCGGGGCCGTCAGCCGGCGCATCTCGGCCCTGGAGGCGCACCTGGGGCTGCGCCTGCTCAACCGCACCACCCGCAGGTTCAGCCTCACCGAGGCCGGGGAGCATTATTTCCGGGACGTGAGCGCCATACTCCAGGCCCTCACCGAGGCCCAGGACCGCGCCTCCCACCTCGCCGAGGCCCCCGGCGGCAACCTGCGCGTGGCCGTCCCCCTGTCCTTCGGGGTGCGCGCCCTGGCGCCGCTGCTCCCGGCCTTTCTGGCTCGCTACCCCAACCTGCATGTGACCCTGGACCTGGACGACCGGATGGTGGACATCCTGGCCACCGGGGCCGACCTGGCTCTGCGCATCGGTAGCCTCGCGGACTCCAGTCTCGTGGCGAGGCGCATCACCGAGTTCCGCCGGGTCCTGTGCGCTGCCCCAGGTTACCTGGCCCGCCGCGGCGAGCCCGCGACCCCGGCGGATCTGGTCGGTCACGCCTGCCTACACTACAGCAACGTGGCGCCGAGGGACGAGTGGACCCTGATCGGTCCCCACGGACCCGAGACCGTGGTGGTGACCGGGCCCCTGTGCGCCAACAACGGGGACCTGCTGCGCCAAGCGGCCATCGCGGGGCTGGGGATCGTCGCCCTGCCCGAGTTTCTGTTGGGGGACGACCTGGCGGTGGGGAGGTTGGTGCCGATCCTCACCGGCTATGGCACGGCGCCGCTCGCCTGCTCCGCGCTGTGGCCCTCCCGTCAGTTCGTCCCAGCCAAGGTGCGGGTCTTTGTCGAGTTTCTGGCGGAGACCCTAGGCGGGGGCAAGGGCCGGGTGCAACCGTAGGTCGGGCTTCCGATGCCTTTCGGCTGTCCGGCCCCCCCTGAACGCCCTGCGGTGCTGTTTCGGCTCCAGGGCCCTCGCGGGCAAACGGTTTCAGTTGAGCAACGTCGCCGGCCTGTTGCTGAGGTGCGTGAACGCGAGGCGCGGATTCCGATCTGGCCGTCGGCTCGATCGGCGGATTAGGCGGCGTCCAGGATCTTTTCCGCGAGGTGTTTGCCCACGGTGGACAAAGGTAAAGGCCTGCCATCCCTCTTCAGGATGTCGATCCATTTCACGACTGACCCGGCGCGTGGGCTCGCATCAAGCCTCGGCGGGCCGCCGGCGGTACGCGAGGAACAGCAGTAGGACCCCGAAGACGATCATGGGCGTGCTGAGCAGCTGGCCCATGGTCAGCCAGCCGAAGGCGAGGTAGCCAAGCTGAGCGTCGGGCAGCCGCACGAGCTCCACCAGGAAGCGGAAGCAGCCGTAGCAGAGCAGGAAGAGGCCGGACACGGCCATGGTCGGGCGCGGCCGGCTGGAGAAGCCCCACAGGATCAGGAATAGGGCGATCCCCTCCAGGCCAGCCTCGTAGAGCTGCGAGGGGTGCAGGGGCGGGGACCAGATCGTCTCCGGGGGCAGGTCGGCACAGTGCTCCGGGACCCGCCGACAAGGGACGGTCACGCCCCAGGGGAGGTCCGTGGCACGGCCCCAGAGCTCGCCGTTGATGAAGTTGCCGATGCGCCCAGCCAGGAGTCCGATGGGGACCAAGGGCGCGACGAAGTCGGTGATCTCGAAGAAGCGGCGCCCGTGGCGGCGGGCGAACAGCCACATCGCGATGAGCACCCCGAGCAGACCGCCGTGGAACGCCATCCCTCCCTGCCAGACCTTGAACAGGTTGACGGGATTGGCCAGGATCTGGTCGAAGCCGTAGAAGAGCATGTAGCCCAGCCGCCCCCCCACGATGACCCCGACGACCCCAAAAAAGAGGACGTCGTCGACCATGTCGGCGGTCCAGGCGGAGCCGGGGCGGCGCGCCCGCCGGCGCCCAAGGGCCCAAAAGGCGGCGAATCCCACCAGATACATGAGGCCGTACCAGTGGACCTTGACGGGCCCCAGGGTCAGGGCGACGGGATCGATTTCGGGGTAGCTGAGCATGGGCGCGCATGGTACCACGGCGCCTGCGCAGGGCTGGTGAGGGCGAGGGGCAGGCCAGCA
>JBFZCW010000106.1:0-3560 GCA_041307765.1 Chromatiaceae bacterium | reverse complement strand
AGGGCGAAGGGCACCGCGAGGATCACATGGGTCGCCTCCCCCACCGAGCGGAAGGTCATGACCAGCGTGGCGAAGATGATGAGGAGGACGACGGGGAAGACGAAGAGCAGGGTCTCCCGGGCCCGCAACTGGTGCTCGTACTGGCCTGAGTACTCGATGGTCATCCCAGGGGCCAGGGTCACCTCCGCGGCGATGCGCTCCTTGATCTCGTCCACGAAGCCACCCAGATCCCGGTCGCGGACATTGGCCTGGACGAAGACGCGCAGCCGGCCGTTCTCGCTCTGGATCTCGTTGGGACCGACGACGCGCCGGATGTCCGCTACCTGCCGCAACTGCACCGAGGCGCCTGAGGGGGTGCCCAGCAGCATCTCGCCAATGCGGTCGATGTCGCCCCGCTCGCCCTGCTCCTGGCGTACCTGGATGGGCCAGCGCTCGCGCCCCTTGATGGTCGTTGCAACGGTGGTCCCGCCGATCCCCGCCTCCACGTGGCGGAAGACGTGCTCGACGCTGAGCCCGTAGCGCCCCAGCAGGTCGCGTCGGACCTCGATCTCCAGGTAGGGCTTGCCCTGCACCCGGGACGGCGCGACGCCGGTCGCCCCCTGGATCCGGTTCATCACCCGCTCGACCTCGAAGGCCTTCTGCTGCAGGGCGTCGAGGTCGTCGCCAAATAGCTTGACCCCGACCTGGGCGCGGATGCCGGTGCTGGTCATCAGGATGCGGTTCTCGATGGGCTGGAGGAACCCGGGCACATAGCCGGGGACATTCATCAGCCGCTCGGACAGGTCGGCAATGATGCTCGCCTTGGTAGTCCCCGGGGGCCACTGCGCCTGCGGCTTGAGCATGATGGTGGTCTCGATCATCTCCACCGGGGCCGGGTCGGTCGCCGTATCCGCCCGCCCGAGCTTGCCGGCCACGGAGGCCACCGCCGGGTGCGTGCTCATGACCCGGTCCTGCCAGGCCATGATGCGCTTGACCTCGGTGAGCGACGTGGCGGGGAGCAGGACCGGCATGAACAGGAGCGAACCCTCCTCCAGGGTCGGCATGAACTCGCTGCCGAAGCCCTGGGTGTGGCGGGCCACGGCCTCGGGCAGGAGGTCGTTGACCGGGCGCGGTAGCCCAAAGGCGATCAACAGGCAAGCCGCCAGCAGGGCGGCCGCGAGCCCCAGGACCGACTTGCGGTGGCCCAAGGCCCAGTCGAGGGCGGGGTCGTATAGGCGCAGCAGCCCCTTCATCAGCCAGTTCTCGCCCTCCGGCTTGAAGGGGCCGCGCACCAGCAGGGTGCAGAAGACCGGCACGGCGGTCACCGCCAGCAGCGTAGCCCCGACCAGGGCGAAGGTCTTGGTGAAGGCCAGGGGGTGGAACAGCTTCCCCTCCTGACCCGTCAGCAGGAAGACGGGCACGAAGGCAAAGATGATGATCATCATGGAGAAAAACATGGGCCGGCCCACCTGGGTGGAGGCGGTCACGACCTGGTCGAACACCTCAGGGCCCGTAAGACGCCGCCCGAGCCGGTCCTCGGCACGCTCGCAGTGGCGGATGACGTTTTCCGTCATGACGATGCCCGCATCCACCAGGACGCCGATGGAGATGGCGATGCCGGTCAGGGACATGATGTTCGACGCGATGCCGAACTGATCCATCAGGATGAACGAGATCAGGATGGACGCCGGCAGGGGCAGTGTGACGATCAGGATGCTGCGGAAGTGGAACAGGAACAGCACGTGCATCAGGGTGACGAGGATGACCTCCTCCGTCAGGGCATCCTTGAGCGTCGCGATGGCCCGCTCGATCAGGTCGCTGCGGTCGTAGAAGGAGACCACGCTGACGCCCTCGGGCAGGCCCGGCGCCAGGGCGGCGATGCGGGCCTTGACCTCCTGGATGACGCGGTAGGCGTTCTCGCCGTAGCGCATGACCACGATGCCGCCGACCACCTCGCGCCCGTCCACGTCCAGGGCCCCGCGCCGGAAGTCGCCGCCGATGCGGATGGTGGCGACGTCGCGCAGGTACAGCGGCGTGCCGTTGCGGGGCAGGATCGCGATGCTCTCCAGGTCCGCGATCCCCCGCACCAGGCCGACGCCACGCACGATGTACTCGGCGCCGTTCTCCTCGATGGTCCTGCCGCCGACGTTGAAGTTGGCACTGGCGATGGCGTCCATGACCTCGGTGAGCATGGCCCCGTACTGCCGCAGCTTCAGGGTAGAGACCTCCACCTGGTACTGGCGCACGAAGCCGCCGATGCTGGCGACCTCCGCCACCCCCGGCACGGCGGCGAGCTGGTAGCGGATGAAGGTGTCCTGGAGGGTCCGCAGCGACCCCAGGTCCTGCTGGCCGGAGGTGTCCTTGAGGTAGTACTGGAAGACCCAGCCAAGCCCAGTCGCATCGGGACCCAGCCGCGCCACCACCCCTTCAGGCAGCAGGTTTCCAAGCGAATTCAGCCGCTCCAGGACCCGGGTACGCGCGAAATAGACGTCGACCTTGTCCTCGAAGATCACTGTCAGGAAGGAAAAGCCGAACATGGAGCTGGCCCGCACCGTCTTGACCCCGGCCAGCCCCTGCAGGGCCACGGACAGCGGGTAGGTGATCTGGTCCTCCACCTCCTGGGGCGAACGGCCCGGCCAGTCGGCATAGACGATGACCTGGTTCTCCGAAAGGTCGGGGATGGCATCGATGGGAACACGTTGTAGGGCGAACAGCCCCCAGGCGCAGAGCGCGATGAATCCGCTGACCACCAGGAAGCGGTTGTGCAGGGACCAGAGGATGAGGCGGTCGATCATGGGTCTCTCACTGGACCTCTTCGCCGCACTCCAGCATGGCGGACCCGAAGAAGGGGTTGCGCAGCTGGTTGGACTTGGAGAGCCAGCGGGCGGTGCCGAGGATCGGCGTCATGGGGCACTGGTAGACGGTGATCCCCTCGCGGTGATGCACATGGGCGGCGATGGCCTGGTCGGCCAGGGCCGTGCTGAAGGGCTCGAAGGCATGGCGCACGCTGTCGAGGTCGGGACCTTCGACGAGCCTGCCGCGGATCGCGGACAGCGCGCCCCGGGCCGCCGGGGCGTAACCCTCGACATAGGCCGCCTGGGCCTCGCGGAGCGACGGGAAGACCTTCTGGTAGCCCGCCAAATCGTCATTGGCCAGCGCGGCGGCGGCATCGGCGGCGGCGAAGACCAGGGTCCGCAGCAGCCCGTAGGCCCCCTCGTCGTGGGGCGGAGTCCCGGCATCGACCTTTGCCGGCAGGCCCTGGCCGTGGTCGTGTCCCGAGGCGCCGGCGGCGGCATGGGCGAGCTGGGCCTGGGAGTCCAGGATCAGCGCCGCCTCCGTGACCACCCGCTCGCCCTCCTTCAGCCCCGCCACCACCTCCACGTCGGTGTCACCCACACGCCCGAGTTGGATCTCCTGGGCCCGATATCCCTGCCTCCCCAACTCGACATAGACCACGGGCCTGCCGCTGTGCTGGAGCACGGCGCTGCGGGGCACCAGCAGGGTCTCCGCCGATGTCCCCACCACCAGGCCCTGGGCGGTCTGCCCGTGCAGCAGGCGACGCTCGGGGTTCTCCAGGACCA
>JBFZCW010000105.1:0-3932 GCA_041307765.1 Chromatiaceae bacterium | reverse complement strand
TTCCTGTGGAACCTGGTGGATCTCGAACGCCTCAAGTGGGAAGGCCCGGACGCGCTGCCGCCGGGGCGCCATACGCTGGAGTTCGACTTCCAGTACGAGGGCAAGGGTCCAGGCACCCTCGCGTACAACGATTTCAGCGGCGTCGGCCGGCCCGGTACCGGCACGCTGAAGGTCGACGGCAAGGTGGTCGATACGAAGAAGATGGAGAAAACCCTGCCGATGATCCTGCAGTGGGACGAGGCCTTCGACATCGGCTCCGACACCCTCACCGGCGTGAACGATGCGGACTACCAGCCGCCCTTCCCGCTGACCGCCAAGCTCGACAAACTGACGATCAAGGTCGACCGTCCGGAGCTCTCGCCCGAGGATATCCAGAAGCTGAAGGAAGGCACAGCCAGGACGGCGGCGGGCAGGGAATAGCCATCCCCTCGCGTCATCCGCAGGCCCGGGTCGCTCGGCAACGGGCGGCCCGCGGGGCGATCCGCGGGCTTAGCCCTATTGCCAGAACCCAGGAGCCAAGGACGGCCCCAATGCCCCATGGTCACCGGCTGCTCAAGGCTGCAGTGGACGGTGCCGGTGGGTGCCGCCATCGGCCACATCTTTCGCCTGGGCCGGCTGCCCGTGAACACTCAGGTTGGCGGTTATTACAATGTCGTCAGGCCGGAAGACGGGCCGGATTGGCAGATCCGCTTCCAAATGCAGCTGATGTTTCCGAAGTGATGGCAGTGCCTGTGCTCCCTCGTCGCCGCTGAACCCAACAGGGAACCCGGTGAGTGCCGTCATGCCCGTCGTGCGAGCACCAGATCATGAAACCAGTTGATCGCGAGCCCCATCGTTCACCAACCGGCCTGGCGCTGGTGGGGGAAGGAAGTTGCCGCATGGCCGCCTTGCTCCCCCTGCCCGGGCTGCTGCGGGAGCTCGGCCAGGATCCTGACCGCCTGATCGGCGAGGCCGGGGTGGACCTCGCGCTCTTCCAGGACCCGGAGAACACCATCTCCTTCGTGGCCATGGGCCGCTTGCTGACCCATTGCGCCGCGGCGACTCGGTGTCCCCACCTGGGTCTCGAGCTTGGCCGGCGGTCTGGGCTGGAGGCCCTGGGCCTGTTAGGGAAGCTGGCCGCCGTCGCCCCGGACCTGGGCAGTGCACTGCGCGCCATCATCCTGTATTCGCATCTGCACGATCGCGGCGCCGTCCCACTGCTGTGGGAGCGGGCGGATCAGGCGCGGCTGGGGTACGTCATCCACTGGCCGGACGTGCCGGGCACCCACCAGATCTACGACGGCGTCCTGGCGATCCTCTTCAACATCCTGAAGACCCTGGGAGGTCCAGACTGGAAGGCCACCGAGGTCGCGCTGCACCCGGTGCCGAATTGGGCGCCGGATCGGGATCTGGCCCCCTACCGGGCGCTCTTCCGAACGCGATTGCGGGTCGGGTCCCAGCGCGCGGCCGTGGCCTTCCCCGCCACCTGTCTGACCCGGCCGTTGGCGGGCGCGGACGCGGTCGCCTACGTGCGCATCCTGCGGGAGATCGAGGCACTGGAGTCCTTGCGCGGCCTCGGCCTTCGCGAGCGGGTGAGACGCGTGCTGCGCCGGGTCTTGATCGCCGGCGACCCGGCGAGCGGGACCAGCCTGGAGCAGATGGCGGCGCTTTTCGGGCTGCACCCGCGCACCCTCAATCGCCGCCTCCAGGCCGAGGGTGCGAGCTTCAGGGCCTTGTTGGAGCAGACCCGCTATCGGATCGCGTGTCAGCTCCTGCGCGATACCCTGCTCCCCGCCCAGGAGCTGGCGGTGGCCCTTGGCTATGCCGACGCCACCGCCTTCAGCCGCGCCTTCCGCCGCTGGTCCGGGACCTCTCCCACCCGCTGGCGCGCTACCCAGCCCAAAGGTTGATCGGACAGACGCGCCGGCGATGGCCCGGGTCCGCTCGGACCGGCCCCCGACCCGAAACGCGAGCTGTCGAGAAATGTCAACCCTTGGGTTCGGGATCTCGCCATAATCGCGTGGCGCGCCCGAACGGACTGGTCCGGCCATGTCCCCTATGCGCGGGCAGTACCCATCCTCTGTGCTCGTCCAAGCACCCAAAGGAGAACCCGATGAAAGCAGCCACGCCCGCCATGCGGTCGGTACTCTGGGGGGCCGCGTTTGCATGCGCGGCCGCCGCCTGCCCCGCAACTGAAATACAAACCACCGGCGTCCTGGGCTCGCCCAGCGCCACCACCACGATCAGCGGAAAACAGCTTCCGCCGCCCGATCCGAAGTTCGGCGGCGAGATCAATCAAAGGGCCTCGGAGTCGAAGGGCTGGTGGGCGCCTCGCGTCGTGCCACCGAAGGGCGCGCCCAACGTGCTGCTGATCATGACGGACGATAGCGGCTTCGGCGCGCCATCCACCTTCGGCGGCGTGGTCCCCACCCCCGCACTCGACCGCATCGCCAACGCCGGGCTGCGCTACACCAACTTCCACTCCACCTCGCTCTGCTCGCCCACCCGCGCGGCCCTGATCACCGGGCGCAACCACCACGTGGCCGGCTTCGGGGTGGTGGGCGAGATCGCGACGGGGTTCCCGGGCTACGACTCGGTCATCCGAAAGGAGAACGGTACTCTCGGCGAGATACTGAAGGGGAACGGGTACGCGACCTCCTGGTTCGGCAAGAACCACAATACGCCCTTCTATCAGGCGACCCAGGCCGGGCCCTTCGACCAGTGGCCGAACGGGATGGGCTTCGAGTACTTCTACGGCTTCGTCGGCGGCGATGCCAGCCAGTGGCAGCCGAACCTGTACCGCAATACGACGGCCATCTACCCGTTCGAGGGCAATCCGGGCTGGAACCTGACCACGGCCATGGCCGACGAGGCGATCCAGTACATGAAGGAGTTGAAGGAGGTCGCGCCCGGTAAGCCGTTCTTTGTCTATTACGTCCCGGGCGGCACCCACGCCCCGCATCAGCCGACGCCGGAATGGATCGAGAAGATCAGCGATATGCACCTTTTCGACGGGGGCTGGAACAAGATTCGCGAAACCATCTTCGCCAACCAGAAGCGCCTCGGCATCATGCCCGAGAACGCCCAACTGACGCCCTGGCCGAAGGAGCTGCCGGAGTGGGATTCGCTCAGTTGGGATGAGAAGAAGCTCTTCATCAAACAGGCCGACGTCTTCGGGGCCTACCTCGCCTACACGGATCACGAGATCGGCCGCGTCATCCAGGCGGTCGAAGACCTGGGCGAGCTCGACAACACCCTGATCATCTACATCGCCGGCGACAATGGCGCGAGCGCGGAGGGCATGCTCAACGGCACGCCGAACGAGTTCACCACCTTCAACGGGGTTGAAGTGCCGATCAAGGACCAGTTCCTCTGGTACGAGTTCTGGGGGTCCGAGCGGACCTTCCCGCACTTTGCCGCACCCTGGGCCTGGGCGATGGACACGCCGTTCAAGTGGATGAAGCAGGTGGCGTCGCACTTCGGCGGCACGGCTCAGGGCCTGGCCATGTCCTGGCCGGGCCACATCAACGACGCGGGCGGTATCCGCCGCCAGTTCCACCACATCATCGACATCGCCCCGACCATCCTCCAAGCGACCGGTATCGCGCAGCCCGAGACGATCAACGGCATCAAGCAGCGCCCCATCGAAGGCGTGAGCATGGACTATACGTGGGACAAGGCGAGCGCCAACGCGCCCACCCGGCACACCACGCAATACTTCGAGATGCTCGGCCACCGCGCCATCTACCACGACGGTTGGTTGGCAGCCACGACCCCGGCGACGCTCCCGTGGGAACTGAGCAATAAACCGGCGCCCGACGTCATCACCGGCTACCAGTGGGAGCTCTACAACGTCATGGAGGATCTCACCCAGTCCAGCGACCTGGCTGCCAAGATGCCGGACAAGCTCAAGCAGATGCAGGACATCTTCTACGCCGAGGCGAAGAAGTATG
>JBFZCW010000104.1:0-4413 GCA_041307765.1 Chromatiaceae bacterium | reverse complement strand
CGCGGACGTCAGGGACCGCATTGACCCCCAAAGCGCCGCTAAGTTACCGTACCCTAGAAGAGCGATACAAACCCCGATGAAACGCCAAGCCGTACCCGCCGCCGACCCAGCCCCGACCGATGTGTCCTCCCCGAATCCGCCGCACGGCGCCCGGGAGCCAGGCTTCGAAGAGCGCTTGGCCGAGCTCGAAGCCCTCGTGGATACCCTGGAGCGCGGAGACCTGACCCTGGAGCAATCCCTGTCCGCCTTCGAGCGCGGCGTCCTGCTGACGCGAACCTGTCAGAAGGCCCTGGATGCCGCCGAGCAGAAGGTCCGCATCCTGACCAGCAGCGCAGAGGGGGCCGAACCAGAGCCCTTTTCCGATGAGTGAAGCCCAGCTGCGCAGCTTCCTCGCGCAGAGTCAGGCGCGCGTCGAGACGGCCCTGGAGCGCTGTCTGCCCGCGGCGGATATCCACCCTGCCCGACTGCACGCCGCCATGCGTTACGCCGCCCTCGGAGCGGGCAAACGCATCCGCCCGACCCTGATGTACGCCACCGCGGGCGCCATCGGCTTGGAGGCCGGGCTCATCGACAGTGCGGCCTGCGCGGTGGAACTGATCCATGCCTACTCGCTGGTCCACGACGACCTTCCGGCCATGGACGACGACGACCTGCGCCGCGGCCGCCTGACCTGCCACAAGGCCTTCGACGAAGCCACCGCCATCCTGGTGGGGGACGCCCTGCAGACCCTGGCGTTCCAGGTCCTTGCCCTGGATGACACCCTGCCGGCGTCGGCCCGAATCGCCATGGTGGCGGTCCTGGCGCGGGCCAGCGGTTCCCGCGGCATGGCGGGCGGTCAGGCGATGGACCTGGCCGCCGAGTTCCAGGCACCGGACCTGGCCATGCTGGAGAACATCCACATCCACAAGACCGGGGCCCTGATCCGCGCCGGGGTCCGCATGACGACCCTGGCCAAACCCGACCTGGACCCCCAGGTCGCCGAGCGGCTGGACCGGTACGCCAAGTGCCTAGGGCTCGCCTTCCAGATCCGTGACGATATCCTGGACGTGGAGGGCGACAGCGCCGTGATCGGCAAGACCAGCGGAAAAGACCAGGCCCAGGAAAAGGCCACCTACCCCGCCCTCATGGGACTGGCCCACGCCCGCGAGGCCGCAGAGGGCTTGATCGCCGAGGCTCAGGCCAGCCTCGATGGGCTGGGAAACGCTGCTGAGCCGCTACGATGGGTTGCCGACTACATGGTCAAACGCGACCGCTGATCTGGATCGACTGCTGGCTCCACCGCTGGCGGCGGCCGCGCAAGCGAGCCGTTCCCCCAGGCCTACAGCCAGCCGGCCGGCCGATCGGCATGGCCAATGGCTTGGTTTTTCTTGCCGCTAGCCCCACCATGTCTGGATAATGAGCGGTCCTCCAAACCGCACCGTCACTGCGCCCCATGCGCCAGCCCGAACGGGCCGACCTCCGGAAAAGCCCTAACCTTGCCGCCCTTGTGAGGCGGTCTGCGCAGCCTTAGTTTGATGCCGAGTCCGATCGCAACCGCCCCGCGAGGAGCCCCTCCCATGGAGTCAGCGCTGAAGTCCACGCCCGCCGTCTCGTGCATCGCCGATGTCCAAGGCAGCGCCGACAGTCGCCGTATCGCTATCGACAAGGTCGGAATCAAGGACATCCGCCACCCCGTGCGGATCCGCGACCGTAACGAAGGGGATCAACCCACGATTGCGACCTTCAACATGTACGTGTACTTACCCCACAATTTCAAGGGCACGCACATGTCGCGCTTTGTGCAGATCCTCAACAGCCACGAGCGCGAGATCAACGTCGCCTCCTTCAAGGAGATGCTGCGGGAAATGGCCGAGCGCCTGGAGTCCGAGGCAGGCCATATCGAGATGCGTTTCCCCTATTTCGTCAACAAACGTGCACCCATCACCGGGGTCCAGAGCCTGCTCGACTACGACGTCACGTTCATCGGCGAGATCCGCAAGGGTAAGCCGGTGATGTACATCAAGGTCGTGGTGCCGGTGACGAGCCTGTGCCCCTGCTCCAAGGAGATTGCGGAGTTCGGAGCCCACAACCAGCGCTCCCATGTGACGGTCCAGGTGCGCAACCGCGGCTTCATGTGGATCGAGGAGATCATCGACATCGTCGAAGCCCAGGCGTCCTGTGAGCTGTTCGGTCTCCTCAAACGACCGGACGAGAAATACGTCACCGAGCGCGCCTACAACAATCCGAAGTTCGTCGAAGACATGGTCCGCGACGTTGCCCGCATCCTCAACGAGGACGATCGGGTGGGTGCCTACATTGTGGAGTCAGAGAACTTCGAGTCCATTCACAATCACTCGGCTTACGCGCTGATCGAGCGGGACAAGGAGGAAGAGGCGCGGGTCGCGGAGGCGTCGCTCTAAGGGGGCGCCCGCCAGGAGGGTGCGCGCCCGTTCCCGGGGCTGAGCAACCAAACTGGGCTAGGGGCTCATGGCCTCCCCGGCCCGGCAAACGAGCTCATTGCAGGGTCATCGCCCGAGCCGATAGACGCCGCAGTCAGGAGCCTGTGGGCATGCGCCCGCCGCCATCGCCGGTCCGTTTCGCGCTCAAATCGGCAAACTGGGCATACGCCTTCGACAGGAACCTGAATTCCCGGCTAGACTTAAATTGGGATTTGCAGGGGAATCAGCAGGATCGAACGTGAACACCAAGCAGATCGTTATCGCGATGTTGGTGGTTGGCGGCTTCGCCATGTGGCTCCTCGGCGGCGAAGATGAGCCCACCCCGCCTGTCGCGTCACCTCCGCAGCAGTCACCCCGGCAATACGCCCCAGCCGTCCCCGCCCAGCCGCCCGGTCAACCCCGCAGTCAGCCCCGTACCCCGGAGCCGCGATTCGACTACGACACCGCGAGGCGACCCTGGCAGCAGGAAGCCCTCCCCAATCCGAACCTAGAGCTTGCGCCGCCAGGATCCTGGGGTGAGACCCGGTACCAAACCGATACCTGGTCCGACACCCGTGGCTATCAGTTTCGACCGCTGACCGAAGGAGACCGGCGCCGCATGGGAACGCCCGACTCGGTCCCCTACCGCTCCGTGCTGCCCCAGTCCCCAGCCCCCTATGGGCCATGGGCCGACGGCCGCTACCGCTTCCGCCAGCCCGCCCGGGAGGGTGCGGCGGAGCGGTACGAGCCGCCCTATCAGGTCCCCGCGTGGGGGGCTGAGCCGGATTACGCCGAGCAATGGGACCTGCCGCCCTGGCAGGATCCGGCGCTAGGCCCCCCGCCCTATCGAGATCCGCCGGCCCGCCGCATGCTCCCGAGTCTGGACTGGTCCTCGGACCGCACCTTTACCGCACTCTAAGCCGGTCCGCGCAAGGCGGGCGAAGGATCAGAACCCGACCATCTCCGCGTGGAGCCCGCGCTCCCGCACCGCTTGGACGATGTCACTCGGCACACGCTCCATCGCGTCGAAGTCGACGAGCATCAGGTGGCGCGCCTTCTCATGCATGCAGGCGCTGTAGACACCAGGCTCGTCGGCGAGGGCACGCTCCAGGGCATGAATGTGACGGTCGTCGAGGGTCTCGTCGATGTGGATCACGATATCGCCGTTGTACATGGTTGCATCCTCAGGCTAGTTGAAGGACCGCTATCGGAGCTTCCATGTCTAGTCCAGGTACAGCGAAACGCAAGCACGCGATCTTTGAGGGATTCCAATTGCCCCGCTCTCGGCTGGGCCCGGGCCGAACCGTTCTAGTCCCCGGTAGCAGCGCCAGTCCGGGCAGCCTGGAATCGCTGTTCCACTGCAGCACCGGACAACCACAACAGCGCCGGCTCCTCCCCTGGGGCTAGGTCCCCGGCGTTCAGCAGCAGCACTCCATCCGTCACAGGCCAGCTAATGACCCGCTCTGCCGCTTCTGCGGGTCCGTCGCCGCCGGTCCTGTGTGCTCCGAGCTCCCCCCCAATGCCTCCCCCGAGTCGCCGAGACAGGGATGCCAGGAGCTCACCCTGGACATCGCGCCGATAGACCAGCTTGACCGCGCGCAGCCCTCCGGAGGAAAAGTAAAAACTGAGCGCCTCGGCCGGCAAGCGGCCGATGGCCCCAATGCGCGCGCTGCACACCCGGTCTCCAAAGGGCGTCTCGTCCTGCAAGCACCGGAGGTCCACCTGAGGCACACGACCCCGGATGTCTCCCTCTCCCAGGTCCGAGCTCAGGTCGGTCAGGGACAGCTCGATGCTGGGTCGCCCGAGAAGGGGCATTAGCACCAGGTCGGTACGCCGCTGTCCATCCGGTGTGAACAGGAGCCAGATCAATGGCCCGGCCACCAGAGCAATGGCCATCAGTGTCTTGTAACGTCGGGAGATGCCGGTATTCATGGGGTCGGCATTCTAATGGCAAAGACACCTGCGATATTGGTCCACCGGGCACAGGCTTGGGCTA
>JBFZCW010000103.1:0-9979 GCA_041307765.1 Chromatiaceae bacterium | reverse complement strand
GTCGACCCGCTGTTCACACCTGGCCATACCGACGGTCATCATGCCTACCAGATTGGTGAGCGAGTGCTCACCGGTGACGCGCTCCTGATCGAGTCCTGTGGTCGGACTGATTTCCAGAATGGCAGCGCCAAGACCCTGTATCACAGCATCCACGGCAAGCTGTTCGCGCTGCCCGACGATACCCTGGTCTATCCCGGTCATGACTACGAAGGTCGCTGGGTATCGAGCATTGCACAGGAGAAGCAGCGCAATCCGCGACTCGGCAATGATCGACCCCTGGACGAATTCGTGGCGATCATGGACGGGCTTGATCTCGCCTATCCGAAGTTCATCGACTTCGCAGTGCCTGGCAATCGCGCCTGCGGCGAATGTCCGGCCGGTGTACCAGACAACCTGATGCAGTATTGCGAACAGATTGGCGAGAGCCGTCAGGGATAACCACGCTCCACGCCTTTGGGAACGACCAAAGTATGAGGTGGACCTCGGTCTCGCCGCCTTTGAGCCGCACGCGCATCGGCTCGCCCACTAGCCCCGGCTTGCGGCAGGCGCGGCGCTGCTCGGGGGAGGGCGTGGGGGTGACAACCGCGGAGGTCTCCTCGCTTCCCCAAGACGCAGTGGCCGCGGCAAAGCTGCTGCGCGAGAGTCGCATTTAGGCAACGAAGGAGCAGCAGTAGTCTGTCACCGCGCTCACCTTGAGCCCAAAGCGCGATTTGGCGGGGACATCGAAGGACTCGCCGCCCTGCACCCGGCGCCATTGGGTCTCCCCGGGGAGGAGGACCTGAAGGTCGCCGGCCAGGATTTCCATGATCTCGGCGGCGTCGGTCCCGAACTCGTATTCGCCGGGCTGCATGATACCCAGCGTCTTCTTGCTGCCGTCCGGGAACAGGACGGTGCGGCTAGTGACACCGCCGTCGAAGTAGACGTTGGCGCGCTTGACGACGGTGACATTGGTGAATTCGGACATGGTTACTCCGTGGAGGGTGGTGGGCTTCCGGTATCGGTAGCCAGGCCGCTGGCTGCCGGCGGGCGGAGCTGTGCCCGGCGGACAGGGGCGCATGATGCCAGCTTCGACACCGGCGGGGGAGGGTGCATCCGATCCCAATCGGTGCGGCGTGGCTTCGGTTCTGGCGCGGCGGTGGTCAGGCCGGCGCACGCTGACGTACCATTGCGCGCTTCGTATCTGTCCCCGAGGCCCTGTCAGGTGAAGCTCAGCGTCGACGAGTTCCGCAACTGGAAACACCGGTCAATCACTTTGCTCGGGATGTCCGGCGTGGGGAAGACCTATCTCTCCGCCTTATTGAGACGCAGCGACTGGTTTCACTACTCCGGGGACTATCGTATCGGGACCCGCTATCTGGACGAGCACATCCTGGACCTGATCAAGGGGCAGGCGATGAAGGTCCCGTTTCTCAAGGATCTGCTGCGGCGGGACTGGATCTTCATCCGCAACAACATCAAGGTGAACGACCTGGGGCCGGTGTTGAGCTTCGTCGGCAAGCTGGGCAACCCAGATCTTGGCGGGCTCGCCTTGGAGGAGTTCAGCCGTCGGCAGGCCCTTTACCGCCAGGGCGAGATCGCGGCCATGATGGACGTCCCTGCCTTCGTCCGGAAGGCCCAGCAGATCTACGGCTACAGCCACTTCGTCAACGACGTCGGCGGTAGCCTGTGCGAGCTGGAGGAACCGGCGGTGATCGATCTGCTGGCACGCCACACCCTGATCCTATACATCCAGGTCCCGCCTGAGGACGAGATCAAGCTCATCCAGCGCGCCCAGGCGGATCCCAAGCCCCTCTACTATCGCCCCGCCTTCCTGGGGACTGCGGTGCGGGACTACCTGGACGAGCAGGGCCTGGAGTACGTCGCGGAGATCGACCCAGACGAGTTTACACGCTGGGTGTTTCCTCGCCTGTTCCACTCCCGGGTGCCGCGCTACGAAGCCATCGCTCGGCCCCACGGATACACGGTGGTATCCACGGAGGTCGCCCTGCTCCGCGACGAGGCGGATTTCCTTGAGCTGCTGGAGGCGGCCATCGCGCGCAAGGAGCCGGAGCGCCGCTGACGACGGCTCAGGCAACCAGTCCGCGCGCCAAGCGAACACGGCCACTTCCGACCAGGGCCCCGACGGGGGGTCCGCCGAGCCCTATCAGACAGGGGACGCCCCATGCCTATCGTCGCCCATACCGACCTTCCGACCTTCCGGCGCCTACGCGAGGAGGGCCAGAGCATCCTCGATCCGGACCGGGCCCTCCACCAGGACATCCGCGAGCTGCACATCGGGCTCCTCAACATGATGCCGGATGCTGCGCTGGCTGCCACCGAGCGCCAGTTCTTCCGCCTGGTCGGCGAGAGCAACCCAATCGCCCAGTTCTACGTCCACCCCTTCACACTGGATGGGCTGGGGCGTTCCCCCGAGGCGCGTGCCTACATCGCCCGATACTACGAGCCCTTCGAGCAGATCCGCGAGCAGGGCCTCGACGCCCTCATCGTGACCGGGGCGAACGTGACCCATCCGGACCTGTCACAAGAGCCGTTCTGGGGGCCCCTGATCGAGGTCATCGAGTGGGCCTCGCGTGACGTGACCTCTACGCTATGCTCCTGCCTCGCCACCCACGCCGTCCTCCAGTTCCAGTACGGCCAGCACCGTTATCCCCTGCCGGAGAAGTGTTGGGGCGTCTACCCGCACCGGGTGGTGGACCGCACTCATCCGCTGGTCCATGACGTCAATACCCTGTTCGACGTGCCCCACTCCCGCTTCAACGAGATCGGCCGCCACCAGTTCGACGCCGCCGGGCTGCGCGTCCTGGCCGAGAGCGCCGAGGCCGGCGTGCACCTGGCAGTGAGCGCGGACGGCTTCCGTCAGGTCTTCTTCCAGGGGCACCCGGAGTACGACACCATCTCGCTGCTCAAAGAGTATCAGCGCGAGGTCAGGCGCTTTGCCGCGGGTGCCCGCCCGGACTACCCCCCGTATCCGGAGAACTACATCGACCGCAAGCACCGTGCGATCCTCGATGAGCACCGCGGGCGGGTCGTGGCCGCCATGAACCAGGGGCGGGAGCATCCCGCCTTCCCCGAGGCCTACATCGCGAGGTCGCTGGACAACACCTGGCACGACAGCGCTGAGGGGGTGGTCGGCAACTGGATGGGGCTGATCTATCAGGTCACCAACAGCAACCGCAAGCTGCCCTTCATGGAGGGGGTGAACCCCCTCGACCCCCTCGGGCTGGGGCGCAAGTGACCCTTTTTGTTCCCGGAGCAGGCGCTGATGCAGGCCCCCTTTGGCGATTCATGTCAGTTGCGTCCTTTTAGCTACGGGGTCAGATCCGTGCGCCGCCTGCCCGCCCCCGTTTATCCGTAGCTTTGGTTCAACTTATATCTACAACTCCATGGAATGGCTTCACGTTGTCGGACGCCTGAGTGAGTTGCAACAGAAATAATACTGTTTCAAATTTGCAGCATTCCCGATTTTGGTCCATACTGAAATCAAGTCGGTGGCCGGGTGGCCGCTGATTTGTGTATCGGTACCACTGAGAAGAGTAAAAGTCATCGGGATAGCGGCCATGTTCCAAGAGCAAGCGAAGGTCATCAGTTACAAGTGGGATCCGGCATCGGAGACCGGGTATCGGCTGCGGTTCGATCCGCGGCTCGCGCGACTGAGTGGGCAGACTCCCTTCCGTGTGGAGGATTGGGTGCACCACATCGTCAACAATGAGTGGGGCTGCGAGACTTTGGACCAGGCCCTCGGGGTCCTGAACGACCTGTTCAGCCTGGATGTGGGTGAGGAGCGCCGCCGCATCCAGGGATGGCTGCCTCCCACGCTGCAATAGGCGCGCCGGTCTGGCATTGCGATGACGGAGGGGCCGCTTGCGGCCCCTCTGCTTTTGGGCGCGGGCGGGCCGTGGCTCCGGTCTGTGCGGCGCGTATTGCCGATCGGGGCCTTGCATGCGGGCTCCAACGGTCCTATAAGCCCCAAATGGTGATCACAAGAGCCCTGCTGATGCTGCCCCTAAGCCTCAACACGCTACCAAGCCGATGCCTCTTTCTGGTCGGTCTTCTTTGGGCCTCGATCGGTCTCTCTGCGGTCCCTGGCGCCTCGCCGGTCGGCCCGCAGGAGGTCGTGCAGCGCGTCTCGGACGGCCTGATGCGGGTCCTGCGGGAGGATCGTGGCCGCCTGGAGACCGACCCAGGCTATGTCCATCGCTTGGTGGATGACCTCTTTATGCCCAACGTCGACTTCGACCGGGTCGCCTCGCTGGTCCTGGGTCCGTTCTGGCGCGATGCGAGCGCCCAGCAGCGCGAGGGGTTTCGCCGCGAGTTCAAGGCGATGTTGATCCACACCTATGCCTCGGCCCTGAACAAACTGAGCGAGTGGGAGATCCGCTATCCGCCGCTGCACCTGGAGCCGGGGCAGCGGGATCTGGCGGTCCCAACTCAAATCCTGCGCGGCGGGGCGCCGCCGGTGGAAGTCAGCTATCGCATGGCCTTCGACGGGGCGCGGTGGAGGGCCTACGACGTCTCGGTGGAGGGGGTCAGTCTGCTGACCAACTACCGTTCAACCTTCGTGCGCATGGCACGCCAGAAGGGCCTCGACGGGCTGATCCAGGACCTGGCGCAGCGCAATGCGACCCGCGGGGCAGCGGCGGGCTGATGCTGCGGGGTCCGCTGTCGGTTCAGCGCTGCCCATCCTCACCGATCCAGTCCCTGGGCTTGAGGTAATGCTCGTAGAGCCTGGACTCCGGGGTACCAGGCTCCGGATGCCAGTCATAGCGCCAGCTCACCTCGGGTGGGAGCGACATCAGGATGGATTCGGTGCGCCCGCCGGACTGCAGCCCGAACAGGGTTCCGCGGTCGTAGACCAGGTTGAACTCCACATAACGCCCGCGGCGGATCCGCTGGAAGGCGCGCTCGCGCTCGCCGAAGGGCAGTCCCTTGCGCCGGGCGACGATGGGGAGATAGGCGGGGACATAGTGATCCCCGACGCTGCGCATGAGTGCAAAGCAGCGATCGAAGCCGCCGGTATTCTCGTCGTCGAAGAAGAGCCCTCCGATGCCGCGGGGTTCATTGCGGTGGCGCAGGAAAAAGTAGTCGTCGCACCATTGCTTGAGTCGCGGGTAGACGGCGCCGCCGAAGGGGGCGCAGGCGGCCTGCGCCGTGCGGTGCCAGTGGATGGCATCCTCGTCGAAGCCGTAGTAGGGGGTCAGGTCGAAGCCGCCGCCAAACCACCACACCGGATCGGAGCCCTCCTTTTCCGCAAGGAAGTAGCGGACATTGGCGTGGGAGGTCGGGACGTAGGGGTTAGCCGGGTGCATGACCAGGGACACCCCCATGGCCTGGAAACGGCGCCCGGCAAGCTCCGGCCTATGGGCGGTGGCGGAGGGCGGGAGGTTGTCGCCGAAGACATGCGAGAAGTTGATTCCGCCCTTCTCGAACACCGCGCCGCCGTCCATCACGCGGGTGCGCCCGCCGCCGCCGCCCGGGCGCTCCCAGGCGTCCTCGCGAAACCTCCCAGCGCCGTCCTCCGCCGCAAGGGCTGCGCCAATCCGGTCCTGGAGGTCGAGCAGGTAACGCAGGACGGCCTGGGTGTCGGGTTGCTGAGTCATGCGCGCGGGCTTCTCCGGCAGTGGCGGGTGAGGGTCTGGGCGCGGATCTTAACCGAAACCCGCGGCCGTTAGGGGTCCAGGGTCCGGGCGGGCCTCAGTCGGGTGCTGCGTCTGGGTACAGGTGCACCGCTAGCCACAGGCAGGGCGGCTCCCGCGAGGTACGCAGTACCCGGTGGGGCATATGGGCGGGGATGAAGACGTGGTCGCCGGGGCCGAGGTTCAGGATCTCACCGGACAGATCCAGGGTGGCGTAGCCCTGAACCAGCAGGACCCACTCGTCCTGGATCTGGTCGTAGCGGGTGGGCTCCGGACACTCGCTGCTGACGATGCGCTCGATCACCAGGTTGCGGTGGCGCAGGAGTTCCTCGAAGGCCTCGCCGGCTGGGGGTTCGGGGCGTCGGTCGAAGAGGTTGGCTGGGGTCACTTCAAAGAAAAACCGGCGCTCGGCCGGTTCTTCTCGCGCGTCTGTGGGCTGGCCTGGGGGCGTGCCTATGGGTCAGAAACCGGCCGGCTTCAAGCCATCGCCTTGATATGGGCGTTGAGCCGGCTCTTGTGCCGCGCGGCCTTGTTCTTGTGGATGAGGCCGGACTGGGCGGCGTCATCGATGACCGGCACGGCCTCCTTGTAGGCGCTCGTGGCCGCTTCCTTGTCACCCGCGGCGATCAGCTTCAGCACCTTCTTCACATAGGTGCGGAACGTGCTGCGGCGCGAGGCGTTGTGCTGGCGGCGCACCTCGGCCTGACGGGCGCGCTTGCGGGCTTGGGCTGAATTGGCCAAAGACGATCTCCTGGAAACCTTGGGTGGGTCGCGTGCGTGAAAGACCCCGCATTTTGGGCAGGCAAGGGGGTGTTGTCAACCATTGGTTGCGGGCGC
Source organism: Chromatiaceae bacterium (assembly GCA_041307765.1). GTDB lineage: Bacteria > Pseudomonadota > Gammaproteobacteria > Chromatiales > Chromatiaceae > DYRB01. The sequence goes on along the minus strand of JBFZCW010000103.1, from coordinate 3,509 downwards.
ATCCGGGTCGCACTGTCAATCCACCGGGGCCTGGGCCCCCCGTCATCGGCCCTTGCCAGCCTACAATACGGCCTCGTGGTGCTGCACAATGCGGCTGTTTCTCCGGCGAAGCGGGGGCTGTACCCGCGGGAGCGGCGTCCCCACCGCGGTGATGCCTCGCGTTTTGCTCGGTGGCCGGGGCGATCGCGCCGACGACTCCAGGGATAGAGGAGGTGGAGTCGCGTCCGGAACGGCGGCCACGGGTGGCGTCCCCACACGCGGGCCTTCGATTTCCGCCGTTCTTACGGCAGGTACAGGAGGGCTGGGCAGGCCCAGGTCCGCCCTATTTTCTCGGGAGTTCCAAACCTTGGCCTCTTTTGCCGCTTCGCTCGTCAAGGTCGGCGGGAACACCCTCATCTCGCGGGTCCTCGGATTCCTTCGCGATCTGGTCGTGGCTCGGATCTTCGGCGCTGATGCGGGAACCGACGCCTTCTTCGTCGCCTTCCGCATCCCTAACCTGATGCGCCGCCTATTTGCCGAGGGGGCCTTTGCCCTGGCCTTCGTCCCGGTCCTCTCGGAGTACAAGACCAGGCGGGGGCCCGAGGACCTCAAGCGCTTCGTCGACGACACGGCGGGGACCCTGGCCGCCGTGCTCCTGGTGGTGACGGCGGCCGGGATCCTGGCGGCGCCGCTCCTGGTCATCGTCTTCGCCCCCGGCTTTTCAGATGTCCCGGCGCAGCGGATGCTCGCCACGGAGATGCTGCGCCTCACCTTCCCTTACCTCCTGTTCATCTCTTTGACCGCCCTGGCCGGGGGCATCCTCAATGCCTTTGGGCGTTTCGGGGTCCCGGCCTTCACCCCGGTCCTGCTCAATCTGTCCCTCATTGCCTGCGCCCTGTGGCTGGCTCCCCTCATGGACCAGCCCATCGTCGCCCTGGCATGGGGGGTCTTGATCGCCGGAGTCGCCCAGCTTGCCTTCCAACTGCCCTTCTTGGCTCGGATCCGGATGCTGCCCCGCCCGCGCCTGAATCCCCGAGACCAGGGCGTGCGGCGCATCCTGGGTCTGATGGGGCCGGCCCTGCTGGGGGTTTCGGTAGGCCAAATCAACATGCTGCTGAGCACAGTGCTGGCCTCCTTCCTGGCGGCGGGCAGCATCTCCTGGCTCTATTACTCGGACCGGCTGATGGAGTTCCCCCTGGGCATCCTCGGGGTGGCGCTTGGAACCGTGATCCTGCCCAAGCTCTCCAGGGAGCACGCCGCGAGCGCCCCGAACGCCTTCTCGGCGACCATCGACTGGGCGCTGAGGTGGGTCCTGATCCTGGGGCTGCCCGCGGCCCTCGGGCTGCTGTTCCTCGCCGGCCCGCTGTTTGCCGTTCTGTTCTATTCCGACGTCTTTACCGCAGACGACGTGCTCATGGCGGCGCGCAGCCTCATGGCGTACGGCGCCGGCGTCATGGGTTTCCTCGCAGTCAAGGTTTTGGCACCTGGGTACTATGCCCGACAGCAGATGCGCGCGCCGGTGCGCATCGCCGTTGCGGCGATGTTGGCCAACATGGTCTTGAGTTTGCTCCTGATGTGGCCCCTGGGCCACGCGGGGCTGGCCCTGGCGACAACCCTGGCGGCCCTGCTCAACGCCGGACTTCTGTTTCGCGGGCTCCGGCGGGAGGGGGTCTATCGGCCCGAGCCGGGCTGGGGGCGGCTGCTGGCCCAGGGGCTTGCAGCGGGCTTGGTCATGGGCCTGTTCCTTGCTCTGGGCTGCCCGGGGACAGAGCATTGGCTCGCCCTCGGGTCGGGGGAGGGGGCGATGCGCCTGCTGAGCTGGATTGGGGCCGGGGCCCTGGTCTACGGCCTGACCTTGCTGGTCCTGGGGCTTCGGCCAAGGCACCTGTTGGGCCCCGGCGGCAGGGACTGAGCCGGCGATACGAGCGGTCTCGCCGGGCGAGTGCGCGAGGCGGCCGGAGACTGCGCCGGAGGGGGATATACTGCTGACGTTTCTGTCCGACAGGTCGAGGCGATGAGGGTCATTCGGGGTTTGCACAACCTGGGGCGGGGCGGGGGCGGCTGCGTTGCCACCATCGGCAACTTTGACGGCGTCCATCTCGGGCACCGTGCCGTTTTTCAGCGCTTGAGCGCCCAGGGCCGCAGCCTTGGCCTGCCGGCCACGGTTATCACCTTCGAGCCTCAGCCCATGGAGTTCTTTGCCCCGGAGCGGGCCCCGGCGCGCCTCACCCGGCTGCGCGAGAAGCTCGATGCCCTGCAGCATTGCGGCATCGAGCAGGTGGCCCTGCTGCCCTTCGGGCCCAGGCTGGCGGCCATGGGGGCGCGGGACTTCGTGCGGGAGCTCCTGGTGGATTGTCTTGGGGTCCGCTTCCTGCTGGTGGGGGACGATTTCCGTTTCGGGCACGGGCGCCAGGGCGACTATGCCCTGTTGGAGGCCATGGGCCGAGACCACGGGTTTGCCGTGGAGGACCTCAACACGGTCACCCACGGCGGGGAGCGCATCAGCAGCACCCGCATTCGCGAGGCCCTGGCCCGCGGGGATCTGGGCCAGGCGCGTCACCTCCTCGGCCGCCCGTACCGCATCTGCGGGCGCATCGGTCATGGAGACAAGCGCGGCCGGACCATCGGGTACCCGACCGCCAACATCAACCTGCACCGTCGCGTGAGTCCATTGCGCGGGGTCTATGCGGTGATGGTGGATGGCGTGGCCGACCGCCCTTGCCCGGGGGTGGCCAACATTGGGACCAGGCCCACGGTGACGGGCGATACCCGTTACCTGCTGGAGGTTCACCTGTTCGGACTGAGCAGCGACCTGTACGGCCGGCATGCCCAAGTGGAGTTTCGACTGAAGCTGCGGGACGAGCAGCGGTTCGATTCCTTCCCCGCCCTTAAAGCTCAGATCGATCGGGACGCGGTGGCGGCCCGGGCCTTCCTAGGGGTTCCGCCGGTTCCCTGAGGCTCCGGCGGCTGGCGCCTCAACGGCTTGCCGGGCTAGACTTAGCTAAATTTTTCTGAGGGAGGCGCGATGCAGACGGTCAATATGCACGAGGCGAAGTCGCAGTTGTCCGCGCTGGTCCAGGCGGTCCTGGACGGCGAGGACGTGGTCATCGCCAAGGCGGGCAGGCCGGTGGTCCGTTTGATCCCTTTTCAGGAGACGCGGGCCCCGCGGGAGCCCGGGCGGCTCAAGGGTCAGATCCGCATGGCGGACGACTTTGACGCCGTCGACGACGAGATTGCCGACCTGTTCGAGCCTGGGCGATGAAGGGCCTCTTGCTCGACACCCACATCGTCCTCTGGTGGCTGAACGACGACGCGCGCCTCCCAGGGTTCGCCCGGGAGCGACTGCGGGCAGGCGATGCCGCTTGTTTCGTGAGCGCAGCGACCCTTTGGGAGATCGGGATCAAGCGGGCCCTGGGCAAGCTTGACGCCCCCCAGGCGCTCGCTCCGGCGATCGCGGAGGAGGGTTTTCATGGCCTCGCGATCAGTCTTGCCCACGCCGAATGCGCGGCGCGGCTGCCACCGCATCATCG
>JBFZCW010000102.1:0-14933 GCA_041307765.1 Chromatiaceae bacterium | reverse complement strand
AACAGGGACTCGAACAGCCGATCTCGGGGTGCCGCCCGCCACAGGTCCACCACGGCGGCGTCGCCAGCTTCTGCGTCCCACTGCTCCAAGGCCAGCAGCAATGCACGCTCGGCCTGGTCGGCGGGCGGAACCGGGCGCGCGGGCAGAGGATCCAGAGACCAAGCGCCCTGCCGTTGCTCTGCCGCCTGGGACGCCTTGAAGACATCCGCGGACCACAGGACCGGCACCCAGCGGTCCTGCGCTCGCCCAAGCAGCGTCGAGCGGTGCACCGCATGCAGGACCATGAAGGCGTGGTACTTGTAACCCACGTGCGGGTAGGGGCGCACCTCGCGTGCCGACGCTTCCGCCAGCGCACCAAGGAGCGTCGGGTAGTCGAGACCCGCGCGAATCGCCGTCACCAACTGCTCGATCAGGCGATCCCGATCGGACTCGATCAACAACCGTACCAGGCCACTGTGGGTAGGCTCTGCCGCCGCGGCACTGGCCATGGAGAACAGCCGCGTCGCACCGAATGCGGCGGTTGCCGACGCCGCGGCTTTTAGGAACGCCCGCCTGTCCAAGGACATGGCCCGTTTCCTCGAATGCGTCGGTCGTGGATGGCGTCGGCCAACACGCACTTGGGCCGTCCCGCCCGCAAGGCCGTGGGATGCGCGACGAGACGGCTCGGTCTCGATGCGATCAGACACGGACTTTCGCGATGTGTTGTGGCGACGCCGGCCGGCGCTTTTCGGAGTGTCTCGGATGCACTCTGCATATTGCCTCCGCGGTTTCGGGACCATCGCCCCTTCGCCTCTCCGGCAACACGCCCGCGCCTACCCCTACCGGGGACTACCGGCCCTCGCTCCGCTCTCCATGGCCGGCAGCGATCAACATCGCCTCTTTCGGGCGCTCGGCCAGGCGAGGCCATCGCGGGCGACCTGCGCGACCTGCCCGCCACCGCCGCGCGCGCCGACGCCCCCGACGGCGTTCTAACGGCGATGGATGCATTGGAGCACGAGCTCGCGAAGACCCATGAGTTCCTCGTCGATCTGGCCGACAAGTTCCGCTGGACGAGGAGCAATCCGGCTACCTTCAAGGAGGACTTCGAACAGTTCCGGCTCGATTTCGAAACCGCGTACGACCGGACCACCTGGACCGCTCAACAAACGTCCTGCCATCGCGTCGGCGAGGAGTGGGCCCGGGTGCGCCCCTTCTTCCTGTCGCTCATGGGGCACGCCGACTTCGACCAACCCACCTTTGGCCGGCTCGACGACGTGATGCACCGTCTCTCCTCGCCGCTGCGCCAGCTCTCCTTCTGGACCATGAAAAAGCGTGCCCGGAGCTGCGGCGAGATCCGCGGGCATCGCCTCGTCGCCGCAATCCGTACGGCCGGCGGCGATACTGTGCGCATCCACCTCATGGGGCACAGCTTTGGCTGCATCGTCGTCTCCTCGATGCTCCGCGGTACCGAGGTCGCTCACCCGCTCCGCGTCTCGTCGGCATTCCTGGTGCAGGGCGCCCTGTCGCTGTGGAGCTTCGCGGCGGAATTGCCAGGCGGGGCGGCAACACTGGGATGGTTTCGTCCAGTCCTCGACCGCAACCGCATCAGCGGTCCGGTGGTCGTGACGACGTCACGCTTCGACCGCGCGGTCGGGTCTATCTATCCGGTGGCGGCCGGTGCCGCGGGACAGGTCGCCTACGATTTGGCATCGATCGCGGACCTGCCGACCTATGGCGCCCTCGGTACCTTCGGCGCGCGCGGTGCCGGACTGAGCCCGCAGGCACGCACACTGGTCCTGGGCGACGTAAAGAGCGACCACGCCCTCGCGCCGGGAGGCAACTACAACGTGAACGGCGATGCAGTCATCCGCAGCGGTGGCGGACTATCCGGCGCGCGCAGTGACATCGCGCACCCCGAGGTCGTGCACCTGTTCTGGAATGCGGTGCTCGCCGCGCCTTGAGCTCGCCGAAACGCCCGCCTGTAATCGACAGGTTGCGCGCGGTCCACGGCGAACGTCTGCTCTCAGCGGGCGCTTCTGCTGCCTAGCTCTGCTCTGCGGGTTGTCGGAACCAAACCGCGGTCCATACGATGGCCGCGGTGGGCAACAACGGCCACAGTGGGTCGTCCAGGGCGAGCAATGTCAGGCCTGAGAACAGGCACCAGGCGGTGGGGACGACCATGAGTATCAGGCGGACCCGGCGGGCGGCCATCGATAGCAGCCCGAGCGTCGCGAACACTGTTGGGTCGGGCGCAGTCCCGAACCACTCCAGGCCCTGCCAGGGTCGGTCGAGCAGCACGCCCAGCAACGGCATCAAGAAGACCGCGAAGACGAGCATCCCATAGCCGATGCGGGGCGGCGCCCTGGATCGGTCGACCCTGCCGGACCAACGAAACACAGGCCTCGCCGCCAGCAGCATCAGCAGACCCTGCGCGCAGAAAGCGCCCGCCGCATAACGTGCGGCCCAGTTCAGCGGTGTGTAGGTCTCCCAGTGGAATGCCCAGGCGATCCAAAGCCAGCAACCCGCAACGACAAGCGACGCGAGACGGACGCGATCGGGGGCCGGCCGGTACAGTAACCACAGCACCCAGACACCCAGGGCAAGCCCGATGACCGTCGCCGGCCAAAACCGGGCGTTGTAGAGTTGGAACAACCTCAGGTAGGTCGCCTGGGCGAAGGGCAGGAAATCCCCAAGCGAGTAGGTCGACCACTCGGCCATAGCACCGCCGCGGCGGAGGCCGTTCGTTACAGGGCCGCGAAATCGGCGGCCATCCGCCGGCGCGTGGCGGCGTCGGGCAGAGTACCGACCCCCGCGTCCATGTTCTCCTGCATGTGCGCAACCTGGCTGGTGGCCGGGATGGCACAGGTGACCGCGGGGTGGGAGACGATAAACTTGAGCAGCACCTGGGGCCAGCCTGTGCAGCCAATGTCCGCCGCCCAACCAGGCAGCGAATGGCGCTGCGCAACACCGAGCAGATCGCCACGCCGGAATGGGCGGTTGGCGATGACCGCGATCCCCCGCTCTGCGGCGAGCGGCAGCAGGCGGTCTTCCGCTTCCCGGTCGACGATGTTGTAGGTGAGTTGGACGAAATCGACGGGCTCGGACCGCATGATCTGCTCCAGCTCCCCATGTCGGCGGCCATGGGAGGTGGTGAGGCCCAGGTAGCGCAGCCGGCCATCCGCCTTCATGGCCCTGAGGGTCGCCAGGTGCTCTCGCCAGGCGAGCAAGTTGTGGACCTGGAGCAGGTCGAAGCGTTTGGCACCCCAGAGCCTCTGGGATTCGGCAATCTCGCGCGGTCCGTCTGCGCCGGACCCCGTCCAGACCTTGGTTGCGGCGAACAGCCCGGGCGACCCGCCCAAGCGTGCCAGCGCCTGGCCAACGACGGCCTCCGCCGACCCATACATGGGGGAGGAGTCGATCATGCCGCCCCCGGCCGCGAAGAAGGCGCGGAGGACCTCGGCGCGCTCGGAGATGGCGCGTGGATCGTTGCCAACATTGAAGGTGATCCAGGTACCCATGCCGATCAGGGGCAGTTGCTCGCCGCTCCCCGGTATGGGCTTGGTCAGACGCTCGCGCGGGGCAGCCCGCAGCAGGCGCGGGATGGGCGGCAGGCCGCAACAGGCACCGGCAACTGCGGTCAGGAAGGATCGGCGATGCATGTTCGGCCTAGCCTGGGGCGCCTGCCCCCTGTGCGAAGTAACGAGCCAGGAAGGTGTCGAAGTCGACGTCGTCTGCGGCCTCAATCTCAGCTTGGCGGCGCCTTGACGCGCCGACCAGGTCGGTCAATTCCCTCTCCCGCGCCGGGTCGAGGACGTGAGACCGCCAGCACTGCGCGTGGTGCTCGGACATCCGCCGGGCGTAGGCGTGGAAGCCCTCGCCGTTCGCACGCATCTCGGCGAGCATGCGCGCCGAGGGCGTGAGGTCCGGATCGCTGACCTTCTCTCGCTGCACCCGCAGACTCACCCCGCAGGCTCCGCCCCGCAGCCCGTCCAGCAACCCCGCGACGGGCTCCATGGTCTCCAGCAAGGCCGCCGCCCAGTTGCGTAAGCCGACCGCAATCCCGTGGCGATCGAGATCGAGACTCGGTTCACGCCCGCGGTGGGCAGCTTGCACCTGGTTTCGGTCGATCGCCTGCCGCTCCCGGGCATTGATGCGCGGGCTTTCCAACAGGAGAGACCACAGCATGAATACTTCCAGGAAGTGAAGCTGCTCCTCGGCAACACCCAGGGGGTGAAAGGCGCTGACGTCGAGGGAGCGCAACTCGACATAGCGCACCCCGCGTCGGCGCAGGGCCAACGTGGGCTTCTCCAACCACTGCGTGACCTGCTTTGGCCGGATGGTGCTGTAGTACTCGTTCTCAATCTGCAAGACGTTGGCGTTGAGCTGCTCGTAGCGGCCGCCCATCTTGACGCCGATGTTCTCGTAGTTGGGGCAAGGGGTCTCGATGGCCCAGGTGAGACTGCGGATGTAGGAGTCCAGGCTGTCATAGCTGGCCTTCATCCCGGTGCCCTCGGTCTGGCGATTCTGGTAACCGATATCGCCCATCCGCAGGGACGTGGCGAAGGGCCCGTACAGGGTGGTGGCATCGAAGGCCGTCAACTCTGTATCACGTCCCTGGACGAAACTCCTGCACACCGCGGGCGAGGCCCCAAACAGGTAAGGAATGAGCCAGCCGAACCGCTGGAGGTTGCGGATCATGCCCATGTAGGCCTCAGAGCGGAAGGCCATCGGGTCCGCGGCGTCCTCCTCGAGGTCCTGATACAGGGACCAGAAGTCGTCGCCGAAGGAGAAGTTAAAGTGGACGCCGGCAATGGCCTGCATCGTTCTCCCATAGCGGTTACCCAGGCCCCGGCGGTATGCCGTCTTCATGCGGGCGGCATTGGAGGAGCCATACACGGCCAGTGGAATACCGCGTGCACCCTCGATGATGCAGGGCATGCTCGTGGCCCAAAGAATCTCCGTGCCCAGGTGTCGATAGACGAAACTATGCAAGTCGGCGAGCCAGGCGAGGGTCTCGCCGACCTGGTGGGTCGGCGGGGTGATTAGCTCCAGCAATGCCTCGGAGAAGTCGGTGGTGATGTAAGGGTGCGTGAGCGCGGCGCCTAGAGCAGACGGATGGGGCGTGGCCGCGATGGTGCCGGCAGGAGAGACCCGCAAGCCCTCCTTCTCCAGACCAAAGAGGTTGCCCCGCAAGGCCTCCGCGCGCTCACTTTGGGAGAGGCGGGACAGGCGACTCTTCAACACGGCAAGGGCTTGGTTCACTGACGGGTTCCAGTGGAGTGTTTGGATGCCAGACCCCTGGCAAGGGCCCGCCCCAGGTGGACGACGGGAGAGCGGGAGCCGCCGGCGGACCCGGTCAGGCAGGAGCTCGCGGGGGCTTGGCGCGCGACAGGGGAGTGGACGTCGAGATTGTGCGACGAGTGAGCTGGATTCCGGTAGCTCGATGGATGCCGCCAGGCACCCCCGACATCCCGGTCCGCAAACGTCCTGGGGACACTGGGCCCCGAAGATCGAGCGGTCCGTTCGGGTCAGTCACGCATGGCGGCCTTTGGCGTCGCTGCACTCCCGACGCGGACCGAATCGGCCAGAACGCGGGCAGCCTCGTTGACCTGTATCCGGCCTATGGCCTCGCGTTCCTTGTCCATGGCCTCCTCGTCCGGATGCTCGGCGTCGGGATCAACCGGCGTGATGCCATGACTGCGGAGGAAGGCATTCTTGTCCTCCTCCAGCACCTTCTCCCGACGCTTGGTCTCGACGCGACGGTCCTGCTCGCGCAGGGATACAACCTTTTCTTCGTCGAGCTCTCTCAGCAGCCGATTGCGGGCGAGGAGCATCTGGAACCCCGAGTCGCGGGCGATGCGCTCCGTGGAGGCCCGGCGCAAGGTCTCCACATCGTTGCTTCCCAGCGTCTTGTAGCGAGCCGGCCGAATGGTGCCCCAGGGCAGCGCGTTGTCCAGGGCGCGCTCGCCGTGCTTGGAGCCGTCTCCCGCGGTGGGGAATTGGACGTCCGGCACCACCCCCTTGAGCTGGGTACTGCCACCGCTGATCCGGAAGAACTCCGCCATGGTCAGGCGCAGACGTCCCAGATCGGTCTGATCGGCGGGGACGTAACGGTTGAGGTCGACCAGGGTCTGCACCGTGCCCTTACCGAAGGTCGGCTCCCCGAGGATAAGGCCACGGCCGTAATCCTGGATGGCCCCGGCAAAGATCTCCGAGGCCGATGCGCTGTCACGATCCACCAACACGGCCAGGGGCCCGGCGTACGCAATCCCCGGGTCGGGGTCCTCCTCCACCTCAACCTTGCCGAAGGCATCCTTGACCTGAACGACCGGTCCCGTATCGATGAACAACCCGGTCAACGAGGTCGCCTCTGCAAGGGATCCGCCGCCGTTACCACGCAGATCGACCACGATTCCGTCCACTCCCTTGCGCTTGAGCTCCTCGATCAGGCCCGCAACGTCCCGGGTCGTGCTGCGGAAGTCCTTCTCGCCATCGGACTCGGCACGAAAATCGCGATAGAAGGCCGGAACTTCGATAACTCCAATTCGGGTCCCGCCGGTCTGGTTGGGCTCGATCAGATAGGATTTGGCAGCCTGGTCCTCGAGCTTGATCTCGTTTCGCACCAGCGAGACCTCGCGCGGGCGGCTGTCGGAGCCAGTCGAAGGCTTCAGCAGCTGCAGTCGCACGACGGAACCTTTTGGGCCCCGAATCTTATCCACCACATCCTGCAGCCGCCACCCAACGACGTCATCCATGGCGCCGTCAAGGCCCTGGGCGACGCCGATGATCCGGTCGTCGGCATGGACCAGGCCGGATTCGCGGGCTGGCCCCCCTGGGATGGTGCGCTGCACCGTGGTGTACTCGTTGTCCGCGCGCAACACAGCGCCAATGCCTTCCAGGGAAAGCCGCATGCTGATGTCGAAGTTCTCCGAGGTGCTCGGCGACATGTAGCTGGTATGAGGCTCCAGTGCTTCGGTGTAGGCATTAGCGAAGGTCTGGAACACATCGTCGCGGTCGAATTGATCCACCCGCAGGGCCAACCCCTCGTAGCGCTTGCGCAACTGCTCGCGGATCTTCGCATCGTCCTTGTCGGCGAGGCGCAGGCTCAGGAAGTCGTTCTTGACCCGCTTGCGCCAGATGTCGTTAAGCTCGGTCTCATTCTTCGGCCAAGGTGCCTTGGAGCGGTCGAAGTGGTACGTCTCCTTCTCGGCGAAGTCGAACCCCTTGTCGAGCAAGGCGAGGGCGTAGCTCACCCGCTCGTCGACCTGCTTGCGGTAGATCCGGAAAATGTCGAAGGCGGTATCAAGCTTCCCCTCCTTGAGGTTGTCGTCCAGGCGCCGTGCGCTCCCCTCGAAGCGCGTGACGTCACGCTGCAGGAAGAAGGAGCGGTTGGGATCCAGGGCGGTCAGGTAGTTCTTAAGGATCTCGGCGGCGAACTTGTCGTCCAACGTCATCTTGCGGTAGTGGTAACGCTCCAGCACCTTGTTGATGACCACCGTCGTCTTGGACTGATGCGGATCCGGATAGAGATCCGAGGCCAGAACTTGCTCAGGCCGGGCACAGGCCGAGGCGGCAAAGAGTACGGTGAATGCCGCAGCGACTAGGGACAGGAAACGCGGTGTCATAGATTTAGAGCTCACAGAAGGGTGCCCACAGAGAGACAACGTGACCGGCGGGAGGTTTCCATGCGACCGCCAGACTACCGGCCGCAGGCGCATGCAACCACCAACGCTTGCGACCGAAAAACGATCGTCAGTAACACCGAGCATCGATACTGAACACAAACAAAATGGCGGCTGTGGCCATTGATTTCAACACATTATGACGAGGTAGACGCCCCACGGACCCGGCTGCAGGCGGCAGGACCGCGCCGGGTCAGTGAGGCCGGTGGGGTGTCGTCACGCCCCCATGTCCCGGGCCCTCTCCGAATGGGCACCCCGCGCTACTTGAGCTTGCCGATGCCCAGCATCTTGAGGATGTATTTTTCGTAGATCGGCTCCGAGGTGCCCTTCTTCATCTTCCTGATGAAGTACTTTTCGAAGGCAATCTTCGCCATGTGCACCCACTTGCCCTTCTTGAACCAGGCAACGTTGCGGGGTGGGATCTGCGGGAGAGCGACGAACGCGGCGCCGGTATCGCCCATATCGGCCAGACAGATGGCGTTCCAGGTGGCGAGCGTCGTGCCTTGCTTGCCTTTGAGCTCATCGGCGATGTTGTGAACGATGGCCGTGACCATGGACTCGATCATGTAGCCGGTCTTGGGTGCCCCGGTCGGCACCGCCGTGGTCTCCACCGGCGGGATGGCGATACAGACCCCCGCGGCGTAGATGTTCTTGTAGGTCGGATTGCGCTGGTGATCGTCCACGAACACAAAGCCGCGCGGATTGCACAAGCCCTCGACCTTCGCGACGGCCTCGGCGCCCTTGAAGGACGGCAGCATCATAGAGTACTTGAACGAGAGCTCGTGGTCTTTGAGCTTGTGGCCGCTGTCGTCGTACTGCTCGACAAACATCTTGCCCTTCTCGACCTTGATCACGTTGGCGTTGGTGATCCACTTGATGTCGTGGGAGCGCAGGTCGCTTTCCAGGAAACCCTTGGAGTCCCCCACCCCACCGAGACCCAGATGCCCGATGTAGGGCTCCGAGGTGACGAATGTCATGGGCACCTTGTCGCGCATCTTGCGCTTGCGCAGGTCCGCATCGAGGATGAAGGCATACTCGTAGGCGGGCCCGAAGCAGCTCGCAAAGGGCATGGCACCAATAATGACGTGACCCGGGCTATGGAGGAACTCCAGGTAGTCCTTGTAGGACTGCTCCGCATGATCGACCGTGCACACAGAATGGGTGAAGCCCCCGTTGGGACCGGCACCCTCCACCTCATCGAATGCCAACCGTGGCCCCGTGGCGATGACCAGGTAGTCGTAATTGACGGTCTTGCCGTCGGCCAAGGTCAGTTGATTGGCCTTGGCATCGATCGCATCGCAACGCTGAGCGATGAAATCGATCCCTTTGCGCTCCAGGTGGGGACGGATATCGAAGGTGATGCTGGCGCGATCCCGCCATCCAACGGCAACCCAGGGATTCGAGGGAACAAACTGAAAGTAGTCCCGCTCATTGATCACGGTGATGCGGTGTTCCTTTCCCAATTCTGCCCGCAACTCGTAAGCCGCTGGCATGCCGCCGGTCCCCGCACCCAACACGACGATGTGTGCCATATATCCGATCCTCGATCTTTTGGTGGTTGGTGCGGTTGTACCCGCCAGATACCTGTTGAGCCGACCCCACACGGGCACAGGCCCTCATGGCCGCGCGGACCGATGCCCTATTGAAGCCCCAGAAACAGGTCCAAGCGCCGAAATCTTAATATAAACAGCCGCCGCATGCGTCCTCAATTTGCCTGGGCGATCCCGTTCCGCTGCCGACATGGGAGCAAGCCGTCAACCAACTGTGCCCTTCGCCTCTGACCCGGGTACCACGCCTACCCCATCCATCCGCTCGGCAAGCTTGGCCCACTCCAGCCCCTGCAGCACCCTGGCCAGGGCGTGCAGTCGCCCCGTCTTGATCGCCTCGCGCCGCTCGCGCCGGTCGGTGATCCCGTAGAAAGGCAACATCCGGTCGAATGCCCGGCCTGCGAAACGCGGAATAGGGGTCAGTACGTCCGCCCGGCGACTGTGGAAAGCGTCCTCGCCCTCCGCACAGACCCGATCGAACACGTTGAATTGGCGACACGCGATGGGGCGCATCGGGTGCACGGCGCAACTCCCCTCCACTAGAAACGGACAAGGCTGCCCGGGGACCTGGGCGCGCAACTGCTTGGCGACACGACCGCGCAGGTCGCCAGCCAGACGCTCCGAGCAGTACCAGTAGAGGCCCATCAACTCCAGCGGGTAGACAGGTATGGTCAGGTGGGATCGGCAACAGGCCGAGCAGCCGTTGGCGCAGGCAAGCCGCCTGCCCTGAAGCTCCTCGCGGCGGACCCCCTCGTGCACGCCTTGGTCGATGATGTGAAAAGCATCCAGCAGGGGCACGAGCCATGGCAGGCGCCCCTCGTCTGGAAAGCCAAGGCGCCGCGGCTCCGGGTAGTCAGACATCAGCTGCGGTCCCTGCCCTGCCCCTGGCTGACCCCCGGCTGCATGACTCCCGCGCCGCTGCTGGCTGCCTGCGCCGCGTAAACCTTGCGCCGGAACAAATCGGTCCGACGGCTCACCACCCGGTCGATGAACAAAAGGCCATCGAGGTGGTCGATCTCGTGCTGCACGGCGCGCGCCTCGTAGCCCTCCAGGTCGAAGGCAAGCGGTTCGCCTCGGGGGTCTTGGGCGGTGAGGCGGATGCGGGTTGCGCGGATCACATTGCCGGTGTAGTCCGGTACCGACAAGCAGCCCTCGCGGCCAATCTCGTACCCTTCCCAGTGGTCGATCTCCGGGTTAATCAAGATGAGGTGGCCGTGGTTGGAGGCCCCCTTCTTGGTGGACACGTCGACGATGACCACGCGCTCGAACCAGCCGACCTGGGGCGCGGCGATCCCCACGGCCGCCGGACCGGCGAGGCGGGTCTCCTCTAGCTCGGCGATGGCAAGCTGGAGGGCCGCGTCAAAGCGTGCCACCGGGGTTGAGACCTGTTTGAGGCGCTCGTCGGGTACCCGAAGGATTTCGCGGATGCCCATGACCCTAGCCGATCAGGGTCTCGACCGGGGCGATGTCCACCGCGATACCCTGAGCATGCAGACCAGCAACGGCGTCACGCAAGGACTCGACCGTTTGCTCGGAGCAGCCCTGAATATTCATGATATAGACGGGGCGTTCGGCATCCCCGGCCACGTCAGACTCCAGCTCCAGAATGTTGAACCCCGTCTGCGCCAAGGCCGTGGTGACCGCAGCAACGATCCCTGCACGGTCTGCGCCGATGACACGTACCTGGATGTTGGGAACCAGGTGGCGGTGAAGCCCCCCGCTCGCAGGGTCCACGTGAACCCGCAGATGCAACTCCGCGGCCACCGGAGCCAGTAGCCGTTCAAGGTCTGGGCCCGAGCGCTCGCCGGAGATCATCAGCATAATCGTGAAATTGCCGCCCAGGCGGATCATGGAGGCCTCGCCCAGATTGCAGCCCCCCTCGGTCAGGGTCGTCGCCACCCGGGCGACGATCCCCGGCCTGTCCTCCCCCACCAGAGTCAACATCTGCCAGTCGCTCAATCGGCACCTCGTTGGGCCCGTGGCCCTCGGTTGCGATTTGTCCCATCCGCCCGCACGGATGCAATAGGAGACAGGATGACCGCGATGGAATCGGATGTACAGGTCTTGGCTTGGGCTTCGGGCGGCCGGCACGGCTTGGACCACCCCCCTTACCTGGTCGAGCTCCGGTCGCGCCCTGAGCGCGATTCCCATGCAGCGCAGGCAGGCAACCGCTCAGCCAACGGGCACTTAACTCGGGTTCAGCCAGATCAAGCTCGCCATTCGTCCCGTCGCACCGTCCCGCCGGTAGGAAAAAAAGCGATCTGGATCCGTAACGGTGCAATAGCCCCCGCCCCAAACTTGCCCCGCGCCCAGCAAATCGAGGCGACGGCGCGCGACCAGATAGATATCCGCAAGCCAGCGCCCTGCCGGCGACGGGCGGAAGGCGGCGGTCCCCCCCGGATCGTAGGACAGAAAGGCCTCGCGGACCTCGTCTCCGACCTCGAACACGTCTGGACCGATGGCCGGCCCAAGCCAGACAAGTAGGTCCTCTGGGGGGGCTTGCATGCGGGCGACCGCAGCCTCGACCACGCCCGAGGCCAGACCGCGCCAGCCGGCGTGAACCGCCGCAACCCGAGTCCCAGCCCGGTCGCATAGCAGGAACGGCAGGCAATCTGCAGTGAGCACGGCGCAGACTATGCCGGGTCCGATCGCCACAGAGGCGTCGGCCACGCAGTCGGCTGGGTCCACCCCACCCAGCATGGCCACGTCACGGCCATGGACCTGGCGTAGCCAAAGCGGCTCGCCCGGCAGTGCCAGGTCGTGACGCAGCAGGGCGCGATTACGCGCGACGCATGAGGGATCGTCGCCCACGTGATCGGACAGATTCAGACTGGTATAAGGCCCGCGGCTTACACCCCCACTGCGCAGGGTGCAGGCCGCCCGAACCACCGCCGGCGCCGGCCAGTCCGGCTCAATCCAGTCCAACGCCACCCCCTGCACCGGACTGCATGCGCAGAAGGTCCAGCACCCACGCGAGATCCGCCGCCATCGGAACCTCCCAGAACACGGGTTCCCCGGTCTCTGGGTGGTCGAGACCGAGGCGAATGGCGTGCAGGGCCTGGCGCGGGAAGCCCTGCAAGGCGGTCACCAAGGCCGCAGACGCCCCCTTGGGCAGACGCACCCGCGCACCGTAAAGGGTATCGCCCACCAAGGGGTGTCGCAGATGGCTCAGGTGGACCCGAATCTGATGGGTGCGGCCGGTCTCCAGGCGCACCGCAAGCAGGGTGTGGGCGGGAAATCGCTCAAGGACCTGGTAGTGGGTGACCGCCGGGCGCCCGTCGCTGACCACGGCCATGCGGGTGCGCTGCGTCGGATGACGCCCAACTGGGGCATCGGCAGTGCCGCCGGCAACCAATGAACCTGCGACCAGGGCGCGGTACTCCCGGTGGACGCGTCGGGCCTGGAGCTGATCCACCAGGGACTTGTGGGCCTTCAGGGTCTTGGCCACCACCAGGAGCCCAGTCGTATCCTTGTCCAGGCGATGGACGATTCCTGACCGTGGCAAGCGATCGAGCCCCGGGGCGTGGTGCAGCAGGGCATTCTGCAGGGTGCCGTCGGGATTGCCCGCGGCCGGGTGGACCACCAGGCCCGCGGGCTTGTCGATGACGATGAGGTGGTCATCCTCATACACGATGGTCAACGGGATGGCCTGCGGCCGGCACTCTGCGAGAGGCGGGAGCAAGGGATCCAACCAGACCTGCTCGCCGCCCCACACCTTGTCCCGACACCGGCAGGGCCTGCCATCGAGCAACACCCGCCCGGCGTCGATCCATGCCTGTAAGCGACTTCGGGAAAAGTCAGGCAAGAGCTCCGCCAGGGCCTGATCCAGCCGGCGCCCGGCCTGCGCCGGCTCGATGTGCAAGCGCAACACACCCGTTGCCTCAGGCAGCATCACAGCTATCGCTGCGCCCATGGGGCGCCCATGACGCACGGCGCCGGCCGGAGCGCTTGCGGTATACTTTCGCGGTTTCCACCGGGACGGCCCACAGCATGCTTCGAACTCCAACAAGGTTACTGGTCCTCTGTCTGGCCGTCATCGTGTCCGGGTGCGCCTGGCTGGACAAACATGCGGACACCACCCAGGGCTGGGACGCCGCCAAGCTCTATGCGGAGGCATCCGACGAGCTCAACTCCGGCAACTACAAGACAGCCGTCGACTATTACGAGAAGCTCGAAGCCCGCTACCCCTTCGGGCGCTACGCGATGCAGGCCCAACTGGACGTCGCCTACGCCCAATACAAGGCGGACGAGCCCGAATTGGCCATCGCGGCCGCGGACCGCTTCATCAAGCTGTACCCGCAAAATCCCTACGTGGACTATGCGTATTACCTAAAGGGGATCGTCAACTACAACCGCAGCGTCGGCTTCCTCGATCGTTACATCCCGACGGACCCCTCTCAACGCGATCCGGGCTCGGCACTGGACGCCTTCCAGGATTTCTCCGAGCTGGTGCGCCGCTACCCGAACAGCAAGTACGCGGCGGACGCCCGCCAGCGCATGGTGTATCTGCGCAGCAACCTGGCCAAGCACGAGGTGAATGTCGCCCGCTACTACATGAAGCGCGGCGCCTACATGGCGGCCGCCAACCGCAGCACCTACGTCATCGAGCGGTTCCAGCGCACCAGCGCGGTCGAAGACGCCCTAGAGATCCTCGTGCAGGCCTACACGGCGATCGGGGAGGACAAGCTGGCGGAGGACGCACGCCGCGTGCTGGTGCTCAACCGGGAGAAGGGGCGCTTCGTCGAGGAGACGCAGCCAGAGGAGCCGAGCATCACCCGCAAGGTCTGGGATTACATCGGTCTCGACAAGAACTGACCGCAGGGCCCCTGCTGTCCAGGCCGCTGGAGCGCAGGGTTCGCGTCAGCCGGGACAGGGCGTCTTAGGGGAACCCCACACCCTGTCGGGCATGAATCAGACCGCTGCCTCGTTCTCTTCGCCGGTGCGGATGCGCACCACCCGCTCCACATCGCTCACGAAGATCTTGCCGTCGCCAATCTTGCCGGTGCGGGCGGCATTGCTGATTGCCTCCATACACGGCGCAACCAGATCATCGGTCACGACCAGTTCGATCTTGACCTTGGGCAGGAAATCCACCACATACTCGGCCCCGCGATACAGCTCGGTGTGACCCTTCTGCCGCCCAAAGCCCTTGACTTCGGTGGCCGTCATGCCAGTGATCCCCGCGGCGGACAGCGCCTCGCGCACGTCGTCCAGCTTGAACGGCTTGATGATGGCTTCGACCTTCTTCATGGATGGCTCCGGGGTGGGGAGAGGTAGCGTCAGGGTTTGGATTATAGGGTGCGCTTGCCCCGGCAACCAGGGCGACGCTGGATCAGAAGCCGCTGGTAATCGGATAGCGCCGGTCCCGACCGAAGGCACGGCGGGTGATGCGCACCCCCGGCGGAGCCTGCCGGCGTTTGTATTCGTTTCGGTCCACCATGCGGGCCACGCGACGCACCTCGGCCTCTGGGAACCCCGCAGCGACGATCTGGGCGACGCTCTCGTCCAACTCGATGTAGCGCTTGAGGATGGCATCGAGCAGGTCGTAGGGGGGTAGACTGTCCTGGTCCGTCTGGTCCGGCCGCAGCTCTGCGGAGGGCGGGCGGGTGAGCACCCGCTCCGGGATCACCGGGGAGACGCCGTTGCGGTAACCGGCCAAGCGATAGGCCAGGGTCTTGAACAGGTCCTTGATGGGGGCGACGCCCCCTGCCATGTCCCCGTAAAG